>CAYQAD010000028.1:6798-14620 GCA_964415125.1 uncultured Phycisphaeraceae bacterium
GGCCCTACCTGGTCAGGGCGGGCGCGTACTACCAGATGCACGCCGACCGCGTGGTCATCGACGACAACGAGGCCTACGGCGAGAGCCTGTGGCGCAGCGCCGACGCCTTCGACCGCGCCGGCGATGAGGCGGCGGCGATCGCGGGGTTCCTTTCGTATGCCGACGGATTCCCCGACAGCCCCCGCCGCGCGCAGGCGGTCTTCCGTGTGGCGCAGGCGAACCAGAGCCGGGGCGAGTACGAGCTTGCCGCGACGCTCTATCAAGACCTCGTCGAGGCCCGCGAGGACCGCGATGGTGGCAAGGGCGTCGGCCGATGGGCCGATGCGAGCTATGTGCCGCTCGCGCAGACGCTTTTGCTCGACGACAACGTCGAGAACGACACCCAGGCCGAGGACCTGCTGACGCGCGTGGTCAACGGCGTGATCGGCACGCCCGAGTCGGTCAACTATCCCACCGCCCTGCTCCAGCTCGCGAACCTCTACTACGCCGACGGCCGGTATCCGCAGGCGATCGAGCGCCTCGAGGAGGCGGTCGACCGCTTCCCGAACGCCGAGCAGATCGACAGCATGAAGTACCGCCTCGCCGACGCGCATCGCATGGAGGCGCGATCGATCATCGACACACTCGACGGGGCCCTGCCCGACGGCGAGCGGCGCGCGCTCGAGCAGGCCCGATCCGAGCGGCTGGCGCGGGCGGCCGAGCTGTTCGCCCAGGTCGTCGACGGCCTCGGGGCCCGCGACGAGCGCCGACTCAGCGAGCTCGAACGGCTCTACCTGCGGAATGCGAGCTTCTACGAGGGCGATTGTGCCTACGACTTGGGCGACTTTGCCGGGGCGATCCGCGCCTACGACGCGGCCCGCCAGCGGTACCCGCGCGATCCGGCCTCGCTCGTCGCGCTCGTGCAGATCGTCAACGCACATGTTGCGCAGGGTGACCTCGACCGCGCGAGGACCGCAAACGAGCGTGCACGCCGGTTTTACGAGTCTCTGCCCCCCCAAGTGTGGGATGACCCTGGGCTCCCAATGACCCGTCGCGACTGGGAACGGTGGCTTGATTCAAGCTCAGCGCTCTACAGCCTCGATAGCAGGGGGTAAGAACGGCGCGTCGAGCGTCGCCTGTTGCGCGGAGCGCAGCGGGTAGCGAAAGTGAGGTCAGGATGACCGCGCACCCTCAAACGGGTGGAAATGTCGTTGGTGCGGGCCAAACCACGGCCGAGCTTCCGCAGGAGCACCTCGCATGGGGCGGCCGGGTGGTCGAGCTCTTGGGCACCCAGCGAGACCTCTACATCGAGCTCGATCGTCTCAGCCAGGCCCAGGCCGGGTTGGTGTCGGCCGAGGATGCCGACGGATTGCTCGGTGTGCTCGGCGAGCGCGAGCAGGTTATGGAGCGCGTGCTTGAGGTCAACGCGGCGCTCGAGCCCTTCCGCCGGCGCTGGGGCGACGTGGTCGAGCAGCTCGACGACCCCGCGCGGGACTCGGTCAACGCGATCGTCGCCGAGCTCGAGACGCTGACCAAGTCGATCGCCGAGCGCGACGAGGCCGACCGCCGGGCGATGGAGTCTCGGCGGGCCGAGATCGCGGGCGAGCTTGGCACGGTCAACCGCAAGCAGGCGGCGATGCGCGCGTACGGCTCGCCGTCCAGCGCCGGCCCTCGCTACGAAGATCGGCAGGGCTAGCGCGTGCGTGTGCTCGAGGACAATATTGTCGAGATCGACCGGGTCGAGGTCGAGCCCAAGCCCGCGGCGGTCACGCCCGACGAGCTCGCCGAGCTGATGGGCGTCTTCAACGAGGTCACCGCGCGGCTCGAGCAGACCCACGCGGATCTGCGCGGGCAAGTCGCCCGGCTCCAGGGCGAGCTGCGCGACGCGAACGAGCAGTTGCAGCGGTCCCGCCGACTCGCGGCGCTGGGCGAGATGGCGGCCGGCATCGCCCACGAGGTGCGCAACCCGCTCGGCTCCATCCAGCTCTACGCCCAGATGCTCCGAGAGGACCTCGCCGATCGCCCGGAGCAGTGCGAGACGGCTGGCAAGATTGGTGGCGCGGTGCGCCGGCTCAACGCGGTGGTGGGCGACGTGCTCGCCTTCTCGCGCGACATGACGCCCCGCCCGAGCTGGTGCGAGGCCCGGGCGCTCTTCGATGCCGCGCTCGACGGTTCGGTGCGCGAGTGCGCGGGCGTCGAGGTCCGCCGGCGCGGCGACGACGCGGAGATCTACTGCGACGCGGTGCTGATGAGCCAGGCCCTGACCAATCTCGTGCGCAACGCGGTCGAGGCGATGGCCGAGGTCGGTGATGGCGCTGCGAGCCCGGCGTTGACGATCGCGGCGGAGCCCAAGGCGGTCGGCGGCGTCGACATGGTCGGGCTGATCGTCACCGACACCGGCCCCGGCATCCCGCCCGAGGTCGTCGACCGGATGTTCAACCCGTTCTTCACGACGCGGCACACGGGCACCGGGCTCGGGCTTGCGATCGTGCACCGGATCGTGGACGTGCACGGCGGGCGTGTGGTTGTCCGCGGCGGGGTCGACGGCGGGGCGAGTGTTGAGCTATTGCTGCCCGCGGGAGCGGGCGCGGAGGATTGCGAATGAGCACCGTGCTGGTGGTGGACGACAAAGAGATGATGCGGGACAGCGTGTGCTCCACGCTCCAGCGCGCGGGGTTTACCGTAATCGGTGCGCCGGGCGCCGAGGCGGCGCTGGAGCTCGTCGCGACGCGACGCCCGCAGGCGGTCGTGACGGACCTGAAGATGCCCGGCATGACGGGCATCGAGCTGCTCGAGAAGCTGCGCGAGGTCGACGACGAGTTGCCCGTGGTGCTCATGACCGCCTTCGGCACGATCGAGACGGCTGTGCACGCGATGCGGCTTGGGGCGTACGACTACATCACCAAGCCCTTCGAGGGCGACGAACTGGTCATCACGGTCAAGCGGGCGATCCAGCACGGCTCGCTCGTGCGCGAGAACGCGGTGCTCAAGGCCCAGGCCCAGCGGGCCGTGGCGAGCCCAACGGTGGGCGATGCCTCGGGGCTCGATCGCGTCATCGGCGAGTCGCCGGCGATGCGGCGCGTCAAGGAGCAGGTGCTCGCCGTGGCCGAGAGCCACGGCACGGTGCTGATCTGCGGCGAGAGCGGCACGGGCAAGGAGGTCATCGCCCGGGCGGTCCACGAGCTGAGCCCCCGCATCGGCAACCCGATGCTCGCGGTGAACTGCGCCGCCCTCTCCGAGTCGCTGCTCGAGAGCGAGCTGTTCGGGCACGAAAAGGGCGCGTTCACCGGTGCCGACAAGCTTCGCAAGGGGCGATTCGAGCTGGCGGACGCGGGCACCTTGCTGCTCGATGAGGTCAGCGAGGTGCCGGCACAGATCCAGGCGAAGCTGCTGCGGGTGCTGCAGGAGCGGTCGTTCGAGCGTGTCGGGTCGAGCGTGACGATTGGTGTGGATGTGCGGGTTGTTGCCACGAGCAACCGCGAGCTTCCCAAGGCCGTGGCCGACGGGCAGTTCCGGCAGGACCTGTTCTTCCGCCTCAACGTGCTTCCGGTCCACCTGCCGCCGCTGCGTGATCGGATCGAGGACGTGCCGGCACTCGCCAAGCACTTCCTGGATCGGATCTCCGAGCGCGACGGGCGAAGCCGGGTGCGGTTCGACACCGAGGCGCTCGAGTTGCTCATGGGCTACGCGTGGCCGGGCAACGTGCGCGAGCTGCAGAACGTGTGCGAGCGGGCGGCGGTGCTGAGCACGGCCGGCGCACGCGGCCGGGGCGATGGCGAGGTGCTCGCCGGGCGTGGCTTGATCGAGTCGTGGCTCGGCTCGCCGGCAGCCTCGCCCGCCCAGGCGATTCTCGGCCAGACGATCGCTTCCGCGGCGGCCGCCCCCGAGACGGCATCGATCACCGCGATGCCCGAGGGCGCGGTCACGTCGCAGTTGCCGTCGGCCGAGCTCGAGCTGCGCCCGCTGGAAGACATCGAACGCGATGTGATCGTGCGCACGCTCGAGCACTTCGGCGGTCACCGCCAGAAGACGGCGCGGGCGCTGGGCATCGGCGTGCGCACGCTGGGTCTCAAGCTCAAGAAGTGGAAGGAACTCCGGCTGGTCTCCGAGACCCTGTAGCGCCGCCGGGGCGCGATTGGCCCGCGGTTTGCGACGGGAGTGACGCGATGTTTATCAGCGGACTGACCAACGCCGGGGCCCTGCCAACGCTCGAGATGGGCGTGCGCTTCGCGGCCCAGCGTCAGCGGACGATCTCGCACAACATCGCCAACCTCTCGACGCCCGGGTTTCAGCCTAAGGAAGTCTCGCCGCGTGCCTTCCAGGAGGTGCTGGGCGAGGCGGTCGATCGCCGGCGTGCCAAGACCGGCGGCATGCACGGGGCGCTCGATTGGCGGGAGACGGCGCAGATCACGCGCGACCCGCGCGGCAACCTCAAGCTTGTGCCCCAGGACGCCTCGCCCAACGTGCTCTTCCACGACCGCAACAACCGCGACCTCGAGCGCATGATGGCCGACCTCGCCGAGAACGTTGCGGCGTACCGCGTCGCGACGGACCTGCTGCGGTCACGCGTGGCGGCGATGACCGCCGCGATCAGGGAGACGCCGTGATGACGTGCCGGCCGCGATCTGGGATGGGAGGGTCCTGAGACATGTACGGCTCACTGGACGTCTCGACGAGCGGCATGGTCGCGCAGCGCACCCGCATGGCGGTGATCGCGGCGAACATCGCCAACCGCAACACGATGCTCAACGCGCAGGGCGAGGTCGATCCCTACCGCCGGCGCGAGGTCTTCTTCACCCCGGCCGAGGACGGCCGGGGCGTGCGCGTCGCGGCGATCGAGAAGAACGAGGACGCGGTCCGCTGGAAGTACGACCCGGGCAATCCGTACGCCCAGACCGAGGGGCCGTACAAAGACTACGTGCTCATCCCGGACATCAGCCCGGTGGTGGAGCAGATAAACGCGATGGAGGCGAGCCGGGCATACGAGGCGAACGTGGTCGCGGCCGAGGCGAGCAAATCGATGGTGGCACAGGCCTTGCGATTGCTGGCCTGACCGGGCGGCTCGGCGCTCGACCAAGGGCATGAACCGCGTGCCAGCGCACGCGTGCGGTGATAGGGTGACGGCATGAGTGATCCACTAGGACTGATCGGTGCGGGCGGGGGCATTCGGCCCACGCCACCGAGCGGCGCCAAGCCGGCGGGCGGCCAGCCTGCCGACGGGCCCAGCTTCCGCGACATGCTCATGCAGAACCTCGAGCAGGTCAACGAGTTGCAGACCGACGCGACCCGCGCGATCGAGGACCTCCAGACGGGCCGGCGCGAGGACGTCGAGGGCGTGATCCTCGCGACGCAGAAAGCCGACCTGGCGTTCAAGATGCTCCAGCAGGTCCGCAACAAGGTCGTGCAGGCCTACGGCGAGATCCGGGACATGCGGGTCTGATCCTTGTGCTGGACTTCGGCTGGCTGGCTTTCGGCTGGCTGGTCTTGGGGCGGACGAGCGCATGAATTGCCGATGTGGGCCGGGGCGGTGCGCAGGAGTCGCGCGTCGTGCTGCGGGTGTTGCGCAGATTGCAGACATCGGGCGTATGTGGCCGATCGTGCCTGTGCTGGCGACCAGGTCGCCGGCGGCTTTGTGACGGATCGGTACTGCGCTTCGCAGCAACAACCAGCGTGATCAGGGGCAGCGGGAGGATCCCGCGCGGATGACCCCTTGGCCCGGAGGTCGGCCTCGATGGAGTCCTTGCGTACTGCCATGGCGAATATCGGCGAGCAGCTCGCGAAGCTGTCGCCCAGCCAGCGCATGCTCATCGGGAGCTTGTGCGTGATCGCCGTGATGGCGCTGTTTCTCGTCGGCCAGTACGCGGGCAAGGGCGAGATGGTCGAGCTCATGCCGGCCGAGGGCAACGGGCAGGTGCTCGCGACACTCCGGGGCAACGGTATCCAGGCCGAGGAGCGCGACGGGCAGGTCTACGTGCCGCCGAACGCCCGCCGCGCCGCGATGGCGCAGCTCGGCGAGGCGGGCATGCTGCCCAACGACACGACGATTTTGTTCGGCAACCTGATCGACAAGCAGTCCTGGCAGAACAGCCGGCAGCAGAACCAGCAGATCTTCAACATCGCCCTGCAAAACGAGCTCGGCCGGACGATCGCGCTGTGGGACGACATCGCCAGCGCCACGGTCATGATCGACGCGCCGGACGCCAATGGCATCGGGCGCGTCTACCGCGCCCCGACCGCGTCGGCGACGGTCTTCACCGCGGACGGCTCGCCGATCAAGCAGAAGACCGTCGAGGCGATCGCCCACTTCATCGCCGGCGCCAAGGCGGGGCTCGACGCGACCAACGTCCGCGTGATCGACGGCACCACCGGCCAGCAACGCCGAGTCCGCGACGAGGACATGATGGAGGGCAGCACGTATCTCGAGCGCGTCGCGGCGGTCGAGATGCAGACGCGGCAGAAGCTCGGCGACCTGCTCTCGTACATCCCGGGCGTCATCGTGACGGTGACCGCGCAGGTCGATGTCACGCGCGTGAGCGAGCAGCGCAACGAGGTGCTGCCCAAGGGCGAGGGCTCGCTGGCGCTGCTGAGCAAGGAGACGATCGACGAGGAGTCGATGCAGGGGACGAGCCAGGGCGCCGAGCCGGGCGTGCGGTCCAACCAGACCGCCGACATCAACCGGGGCGGCGGGAGCGGCACCAGCACCAGCAGCAACCAGGCCGAGACGGAGTTCGCCACGGAGTTCGGGCGGACGGTCAAGTCGATCGTCGATCCGCGCGGGCACCCGACGATGCTTGCCGCGTCGGTCGCGATCCCGCGCGGGTACATCGTCGGGCTGATCCAGGCGACGCTCGGCGCGCCGGCCGAGGGCGAGGAGCCCGAGCCGATCACCGAGGCGCAGATCGACCAGCGGTTCGAGCTCGAGCGCGAGCGGATCGCCGCGGCGATCCGGCCGCACGTGCGCACGGCCGTGGCGGGCCAGCAGACCGAGGGCGATGTGGTCGTCAGCCTGATTCCGCTGGACATCCCGATGGGTGCGCCCGTGCAGTCGGCGGGCGTGATGGGCATGCTTACCGGCGGCGGCAGCGGTGGGGGGCTCATCGCGATGGGCGGCGGCATGATCGACACGATCGTGCTCGGGGTCCTCTCGCTCGTGGCGGTGGGCATGATGCTGATGATGGTCAAGAAGAGCGGCAAGCGGCAGGACCTGCCCACGGCCGAGGAGCTGGTCGGCCTGCCGCCCACGCTCGAGGCGGACAGCGACCTGATCGGCGAGGCCGAGGAGGGCGACAGCCCGATGACCGGCATCGAGATCGGCGATGGCGAGGTCGAGCAGGTGAAGCTGCGCGAGCAGGTGTCGACGATGGTCGCGGAGAAGCCCGACGTCGCGGCGACGCTGGTCTCGCGCTGGCTTGAGGAGGCCGACTGATGCCACGCAAGCCGCACGAGAAGCTGCCCGAGCGCGCGTCGGATCTGGAGGGCACGACCAAGGCCGCGATCCTGCTCGTGGCCGTCGGCATGGACCACGCCGCGGCGGTGCTCAAGCAGATGAACCCCGAGGCGGTCGAGGAGGTGACCCGCGAGGTCGCGAGCCTCGGCCGCGTGCCGACGGAGTTGCAGAACGCGGTGGTGCGCGAGTTCTACGACCTCTCGATTGCGTCGGATTTTATGGCCGAGGGCAACCTCGACTTTGCCAAGAGCGTGCTGCTCAACTCGATGGATCCGAAGCAGGCCGAGCGGATGCTGTCGCAGATCCAGACGCAGGTGCAGAAAACGCCGTTCTCGTTCTTGCAGCGTGCCGAGAGCGAGAACCTGCTGACGTTCATCCAGGACGAGCACCCGCAGA
>CAYQAD010000029.1:0-14553 GCA_964415125.1 uncultured Phycisphaeraceae bacterium
CCGCGAGCCCGGCGTTGGCGGGGTGCGTGATGTAGAGCGTGTCGCACCGGGGCGAAGCAGCGATCTTGGCGGCCAGGGCGTGCTCGCGGCCGCCGCCGCCGATGACGAGGATGTTGAAGCGATCGGGGAGGTTGGGCATGCCCAAAGCGTAGACCGGCACGGGCTCGGCAAGCCTTGCCTCGGGGCGGACAACCGCTAGCCGCGTGCTGGTGATCGGCGGCTCGCCTTCCAGTCGTCGACGAGTCGGCGACAGCTCTCCGCACGCACACGATTGACGCGACGCCGGCCGAGGTAGGCCATTACGGCCGCGATCGCGATGGAAACAGCAACCGCCACCAAGCCAAATGCAAACGCCAACATCAATCCGACCACGATGAGGACCGCTGGCAGTCCGAACGACAGGCCAACGTTATCGACGGTGGCGTCCACGTCGCTCGCGGCACGCTTCCAGATGTCGTCGCCGTCGGAGTGCGGCCAAACCTCGTTGAGGGACGGGGCGACCACACCTCTCGGGTGACGCGGGATGTCCTGGGACTCAACAACCTCGCCCCGATGCTCGCGGCGTGCCGCCCGCACGAAGCGGCCGACGTTGCGAACGAAGTACACCACACCGAAAGGCATAACGACGAGAACGAGGGGCATGAGAAGCAAGGCATTGAACAGCATGACGTGCTTGGTCTCATCGAGCCGGTCCAACGCGATGGCTGCGAGCACGATTAGGCCGCCGATTGCTGCCATGCGGAGAACCGTGAACGTGAAGGCGTATCGCCAGCTCGCCAAGAGCGCATCAAGAACCGGCTCCGCGAAGTCGTCGATGAAGCCGCCGAACACATCGGGCGATCCGCGGGACAACGCGTCAGGCCTCGACGACCATCGCGACCGAGTTGCCGCCGCCCAGGCAGAGGGCCGCGAGGCCTCGCTTGGCACCCGTCCGCTTCATCTGGTGGAGGAGCGTGGTGAGCACGCGGGCGCCCGAGGCGCCGATGGGGTGGCCGATCGCGATGCCGCCGCCGCAGATGTTGAGCTTCTCATCGGGGATGCCGAGCACCTTGACGTTGCAGAGCACCTGTGCCGCGAAGGCCTCGTTGATCTCGAAGAGGTCGATGTCGCTGATGCCGAGGCCCGCCTTGTCTAGGGCCTTGGTGATGCCCGTGATGGGCGCCTCGAAGATGTCCTTGGGCTCGACGCCGCTGGTGGCGTACGAGACGATCTTGGCCATGGGTGTCAATCCAAGCTCGGCGGCCTTGAACTCGCTGAGCACGGCGATCGCCGCGGCGCCGTCGGAGATCTGCGAGGAGTTGCCGGCCGTGATGCACTCGTGGCCCGGCACGGTGCGGAGCTTGGCGAGGACCTCGGGGTCGGTCTCGGGTCGGACGCCCTCGTCGTGGGCGAGCCCGCCGTCGGGGCCGGGGTTCTTGCGGTTGCCGATCTGCTCGCCGGTGAGGGCGACGAGCTCGGCGTCGAAGTACCCCGCGTCGCTGGCGGCGTGGGCGAGCTTGTGCGAGCGGGCCGAGAAGTGGTCCTGATCTTCGCGCGACACGTCGTACTTCGCGGCGATGTGGTCGGCGGCGCTGGTCATGCCCCACGACTCGAAGGCGCACGAGAGGCCGTCCTGCTGCATGTGGTCTTGGAACTTGACCTCGCCGAACTTCGCGCCGCCGCGGAGGTAGGCGTAGTGCGGGGCGGCGGTCATGTTCTCGAAGCCGCCAGCGACGACGCACTCGTTGTCGCCGGCCTTGATGGACTGGGCCGCCATCATCACAGCCTCGAGCCCCGACCCGCAGACCTTGTTGACGGTGACGGCCGAGAGCGTGTTCGGAAGGCCCGCCCCAAGGCCTGCCTGCCGGGCCGGGTTCTGCCCGACGCCCGCCTGGAGCACGCAGCCCATGATGACCTCGTCAACGTGATCCTTGATCGCCGGGGCGTCCTGGAAGACCGCGTCGATCGCGTACGAGCCGAGCTTGGGAGCGGGCGTCTTGGCGAGGCTGCCGAAGAATCGGCCGACGGGGGTGCGCTTGGCGGCAACGATGACGGGGTGGGGAGCCATGGGCTTTCCTTTGATTCGATTCGCTGGCGGCGGATGTGTGAGCCGTACCGTGCCGGACGCGGCGGGTGCGGAGCGCGGAACGGTCGCAGCCGGGTCGAGAGTCCCGGGCCATACGTCCCGGGTCGAGAGTCTAGGTCGCATCGGCGATCAAGCCGGGCCGGGCGTGTCGGACGCGAGTTGGACGCAAAATCGGTCCTCGTGGTTGCAGCGAAGGATCGGTGCGGGCCGCCCGGCCACGCACGCATAGGGAAGGCTGCCCATGACAGATGCCACACCAACCACGCCGAAGGTCGCCCCGGTACCCCCCGGGCGCGTCGCCCGACTCGCGGTAGAGTTCGGCGTGCTGTTCGGCGCGGTCCCGGTGGTGCTCATGCTCGACGCGGTGCGCGTGCCGCTGATTCCTGTCCTGCTCGGCTTCACCGCCATCATCTTCGTGGTGCTGCTGCGTGATCCGAGCTTCGATAAGCGGTGCCTCTGGTTCGGGCCGGGTGGATGGCGGGTCGCGCGGCGGGAGATCCGGCGGAGCCTGCTCTGGTTCGCGTTGCTGGGCGGGCTGTTGTCGCTGCTTGTGGTCGTCCTCATGCCCGATCGGTGGCTGATCTTGCCGCGCGAGCGGACGACCCTGTGGGCCGTGATCATGGTCGCGTACCCGGTGTTCAGCGTGTATCCGCAGGAGGTGGTTTGGCGGGCGTTTCTCCACCACCGGTATCGGGCGCTGTTTCCGGGTCGAGGATCGCTCGTCGCGGCGTCGGCCGTGGCGTTCGGCGTGATGCACGTCGTGTTCGAGAACTGGATCGCGGTGGTGCTCACGCTGCTCGGCGGCGTGCTCTTCGCCCACACCTACGAACGCAGCCGATCGACCCTCGCGGTGAGCGTCGAGCACGCGTTGTACGGGTGTCTGGTCTTCACGATCGGCCTGGGGTGGTTCTTCTACGGCGGTGCCGTGCGGGGGTAACCCCTCCTACCCTCTCCTCCCCCGCTGCCGGCCCTCGGAGACGCCGGCCCCGGAGCCAGGAGACCACCCATGACCACCGCCGCCGAGACGACCGTCCGCCTCCCCGCCGATACCAACCAAGCGCTCGGCATCGCCCGGTACGCGATTGACTTCCTGAGCGACGACCCCGAGCGGCGCGGCGACCCGAGCGACGCGGTGCTCGAGCGCACCGGGCTCTTTCACACCGACGCGGTGCTGTGCGGCCTCAGCGCTTTGGCGCTCGGCACCAACGCGCCCAACGTCCTCCGCAACGAGGCGGGCATGTACGCCACCGACCGCGGCGCCACGGTCTTCGGATCGTCGCAGCCGGTGCACCCCGAGAAGGCGATCGTGGCCAACGCCGCGGCGGTGCGCGAGTGGGACAGCAACGGCACCAACTTCGGTTACAACCCCGCGCTCGGGCACACCGCGGGCGAGTTCGGGCACAACGACTTCTATCCGGTCTGCATCGCCGCGGCTCAGATCACCGGCGCGTCCGGCGACAAGGCGCTTCGCGCGATGGTCTGCCTCGACGAGATCCGGGGGCGGCTCGCCGAGGTGTTCAGCCTGAAGACCTACAAGGTCGACCATGTCGTGCACGGCGCGATCGCGTCTGCGGCCGTCTACGGCGCGATGCTCGGTGCGACGGCCGAGCAGATCGAGTCCGCGATCGGCATGGTCGTGGCGCACTCCATCCCGTTCCGGGCGATCCGCGCGGGCAAGCAATTGTCGGACTCGAAGGGCTCCTCGGCGGCGATCAGCACCGAGGCCGCGGTGCTCGCGGTGCGGCGCTCGATGGCCGGCTTCATCGGGCCCAAGGACATCTTGCGCAACCCGGAGGCGATCTTCCGCATCTTCGAGGGGCCGGGGCAGATGTTCAAGGCTGTCAACGCGACCGACGCGAACACCGCGCCCGGCGACGCCAGCCCGTTCGACCTGATCCTCTCCCGCGCCGGCGATGACTTTGCGGTCATGGGCATGCACTTCAAGCTCGGGCTGTACGAGCACCAGTCTGCCGGCGCGCTCCAGGCGGTGCTCGATCTGCTGGCTGCAAACCCCTCGCTGCTCGACGATGCGTCGGGCGGGGCGATCGCGAAGATCAAGATCCTCGCGTACGAGCCCGCCTTCGGCATCATCGGCGATCCCGCGAAGAAGGACCCACGCACGCGGCAGAGCGCCGACCACTCCATGGCGTACATCGTCGCGACGCTCATCCGCAAGGCGCTGGAGACCAAGTCCGTCGGCTGGACCGAGCTCATGCTCGAGCCGCACGACTACTCCGAGGCGGCGATCTTCAACCCGCTCACCCGCGAGCTCATGGCGAAGATCGACTTCGCCCACGGCGGCCCCGAGTACGACGCGAAGTACCCCGACGGCATCCCGACCTCGCTGGTCATCACCGACAACACGGGTACCGAGCACGACAGCGGCCTGGTCATGTACCCGGGCGGGCACGCCCGCAACACCACCGCCGACCTGCACGGCATCCTCGATCACAAGTTCCGCCTGCTCGGCGGGCTCGCGTTCGAAGACCCGGCCCCGATCATCGACCGCTTCAGCGACCTGTCGAGCAAGTCGGCTGCGGACATCGCGGCGCTGCACGACTTCGAGCTGACGATCCGGGGCGACTTCGAGTGAGCTCGACGGCGGCGCTCCACAGCAAGACGGTGGCGGTCTGGTGCGCTTCGCGCGACGGGACGGGCACGACGTTCCTCGAGATCGCGCGACAGGCGGGCACCGCGATCGCCCGCGAGGGCGGGGCGGTCATCTACGGCGGGGGCGGCGCGGGCATGATGGGGGCCGCGGCCAACGCGGCGCTCGCAGCGGACGGCCGGGTGCACGGCGTGATCCCCGAGAGCATGGTCGAGCGCGAGCTCGCCCACGCGGGGCTCACACGCCTGGAGATCGTCGCGGACATGATGGTCCGCAAGCGACGGATGCTCGAAGACGCCGACGCCTTTCTGGTGCTCCCCGGCGGTATCGGCACGCTCGACGAGCTCTTCGAGGCGCTCACCTGGAACCAGCTCGGGCTGCACACCGCCGGCGCGTGCAAGCCCGTGGTGCTGCTCAACGGCGACGGGTTTTATGACGGGCTGCTCGCGTGGTTCGAGACGGCGGTGCGCGGCGGCGTCGTCGCCGGCGAGATCGCCCAGCCGACGGTGGCGACCTCCGTCGAACAGGCGATCGAGATGCTCGCCGGATCGCCCGTGCGTCCATAGCATGCGGCATGAGCGACACGCCCGACTTTGTGAACCAACCCGGAAACCGACTGCGCTGGCTGATGGACGAGCGATGCGTCGCCGCGCCGGGTGCATTCTGCGGCCTCGTGGCGCGGGCGATCCGAGAGGCCGGCTTTGACGCGTGCTACGTGTCGGGCGGTGCGACCAGCGCCGCGGCGGGCGTGCCCGATGTCGGGCTTTTGAGCGTCGACCGATTCTGCCAGATCGTTCGCGAGGTCGTCGATGGCAGCGGACTGCCGGTCATCGCCGACGCGGACACCGGGTTCGGCGAAGAGGAGATGACGCGCCGAACGGTGATCGCCTACTCGCGTGCGGGCGCCGCGGGGCTGCACATCGAGGACCAGGTCTTCCCGAAGCGGTGCGGCCATCTCGACGGCAAGGAGCTGCTCTCCATCGAGGATGCGGCGAGCAAGGTGCGCTGGGCCGCCGAGGCTGCGCGTGAGCTCGAGAACGGCATGATCGTGTGCGCACGGACCGACGCCCGGGGCGTGACGGGCATGGAAGACGCGATCGAGCGTGCCGAGGCGTACGTCGCCGCGGGCGCCGACATGATCTTCCCAGAGGGCCTGCGCAGCGAGGGCGAGTTTGCGATCTTCGCGGAGAAGCTCAACGCGATGGGCGACCGCCGGCCGTACCTGCTCGCGAACATGACCGAGTTCGGCAAGACGCCGATCATCCCGATCGAGCGATTCGAGCAGATGGGGTACTCGCTGGTGATCTACCCGGTCACGACGCTCCGCGTCGCGATGGCGTCGATCACCCGGGCGCTCGATGAGCTGAAATCGGCCGGCTCGGCCGAGGGGCTGCTCCCGACGATGCAGACGCGTGAGCAGCTCTACCGCATGCTCGGGTACACGCCCGGCGAGCCTTGGCGCTCGCCCGCGGGCGGCACCGGGGTTGCGCGATAACCACGTCTAGACTGGCAGACACGCGAAGGCACGTTCGCCGCGATCGACACCAACCGGCTGGCGAGTGCCACCACTATCAGCCTCACACACGGGAAGGGACCCACCATGTCCACCGGACGCGGACTCGAAGGCATCGTCGCGGGCGACACCGACATCTGCAGCGTTGCCCAAGGCCAGCTGATCTACCGTGGCTATGAGATCCACGACCTCGCGGAGAACGCGACGTTCGAGGGCGTGGCGTATCTGCTGCTCGAGGGCCGCAAGCCGACCGACGCCGAGCTCGCTCGCTTCTCGCAAGAGCTCGTCTCCGAGCGTGCGCTGCCGACCGCCGTGACCGACTACCTGCACGCGGCCGGCCCGATGCTCCGCCAGGGCCAGAGCACCCCAACCGCTGTCCCGATGGACGTGCTGCGGACCGCGGTGAGCATCCTCGGCAACCTCGACCCCGAGAGCCAGGACAACTCGCCCGGCGCCAACCTTCTCAAGAGCAAGCGTCTGCTCGCGAAGATTCCGACGATCATCGGGCACATGCAGCGGATCATCGAGGGTAAGCCGCTGGTCGATCCGAAAACCGGCGGCGATCCAAGCCTGTCGCACGCGGCGAACCTGCTGTACCTCATGACCGGCCAGCGGCCGGGGCCCGAGGCCGAGCGGGTGACCGACGTGTCGCTCATCTTGTACGCGGAGCACGACTACAACGCGTCGACGTTCACCAGCCGCGTCATCGCCGCGACGCTCAGCGACATGCACGGGGCGATCACCGGCGCGATCGCCGCCCTCAAGGGCCCGCTGCACGGCGGCGCGAACGAGGCGGCGATGGAGATGCTCCGCGAGATCGGCGATTTCGTCGACGCGGGGCACACCGTCGATGAGTTCATGCAACGGGCGTTCGCCGAGAAGCGGAAGCTCATGGGATTCGGGCACCGCGTCTACAAGAACGGCGACCACCGCGCTCCGATCCTGCACGCGCTCGGTCGCAAGATGGCCGAGGCGCGTGGCCCCGAGTACGTGCGCTGGTTCGAGCTGGGCGAGCAGGTGCAGGACATCATGCTCAACCAGAAGCAGATCCACCCAAACGTCGACTTCCCGTGCGGCATGACGTACTACGCGATGGGCATCCCCGTGCCGCAGTACACGCCGATCTTCGTGGCGTCGCGCGTCTCGGGCTGGGCGGCGCACATCATGGAGCAGCACGCCAACAATCGCCTGATCCGGCCCGTGTCAAACTACACCGGGCCCGAGGTCGCCGCCTGGAACGGCTAGGCGATCCCGGCAGTATGATCGCGGACGATGTCGCTCCGCACCAAGGTCCTCTGGCTGCTGCTGGTCATCGCGCTGCTGCCGCTGCTCGCGGTCACGCTGGTCGCGCAGCTGTCCACACGCGCGGTGAGCACCGCTTTCGTCGGTGACGCCCGGCAGTACCTCCAGGCCGACACCGAAGAGAAGCTCGAGCAGGTCGGGCGGGCGTACGCGTCGTACGTGGCCCGCACCGTTGAGGCCCTCAACGTCGCGGTGAGCGTGCAGGCCCGCGACGCGGCCCGTGCGCTCTCTGGCGAGCTGTCACCCGACACGCGATTTGTCATGGCCCGCTCGCTGGATGCGGGCCTCGACCTCCCGCCCGACTACGCGACCAACCCGCAGTTCACCCGCATCACGCCTGACGGCAATCGGGAGCCGATACTGGTCAGCCTGGGTGTCGTCGGAGTCGTTGCTCCGGGCGACGCGACGGCGCGCCCGGCGGTCGACGCGGCGGCGACCCGGCTCGCAGCGCTCGTGCCGACGTTCTCCGTGCTTCGGAACCTCCAGCCGGGCCTGATCGCGTGGCAGTACGCGGCGACCGCCAGCGGCATCCACGCGAGCTATCCGGCCCACGGCGGCTACCCCGCCGAGTACGACCCGCGGTCGCGGCCGTGGTTCGCCGCCGCTGCGGGCGACACCCCGGACACGGCCGTGCCCCGGTGGTCCTCCCCCTCGATCGACGCGACGAGCCGGCACGCGCTGCTCACGGTCTCCCACGCGATCCATAGCCAGAGCGGCGAGTTGCTCGGCGTGACCGGCATCGACATCCGCCTCACCGACATCCTGAGCAAGACCGACAGCTGGACCGAAGGCTGGGCGGCCGATGCGGACGTCTCGCTGATCGCCACGGGTTTCGCCGAAGACGGGGTGCGCAGCGAGGAAACCATCGTGTTCGCCCGGCGCGAGTACCAGAAGTCCGCGTCGTGGACCTCGCCGATCACCATCGATCGGCTGTCGCTGGACACGCCCGAGGCGGTCGAGCGTGTGCGGAGCAAGCTCGTCGAGCGCGACGTGGGCACCTTCGAGGCGGTGAAGGAGGGCGTGCCCGTGCTGTGTGCCGTCGCCCCCGTGCTCGCGAACACGAGTGGTGGCGATGACTCGGTCTCCGCGGGCGTGCTGATCGCGCTGCCGCTGGCGGACGTGGTCGCCCTGGCCGACGCGGCCGAAGCCGGGTTCGTCGGGCGGATGCGCGTGCAGCTCGCCACGAACATCGCGATCGCGCTGGCGGTCGCGCTGGCGGTCGTGGCGATCGCGCTTGTCGTCTCGCGCACGGTGACGCGGCCCGTGCGCGCGCTCGCGTCCGCGGCCGAGCGCGTCGCCGCGGGCGACCTCGACGCGCGTGCCGAAGTGGCCCGTGGCGACGAGATCGGCGCGCTCGCCGAGGCCTTCGACACGATGGTCCCGAAGCTGCGCGACGGGCTGCGCATGAGCACGTCGCTCGAGATGGCCAAGCACGTCCAGCAGCGGCTGCTGCCCGAGCGGCCGCCGACGCACGCCGGCTTCGACATCGCCGGCCTGAGCCGATACTGCGACGAGACGGGCGGCGACTACTACGACTTTTTCGAGCTGGGCACGCCCGATCGGCCCCGCACGTGCGTGGTGCTGGGCGATGTGACGGGGCACGGCGTCGCCGCGGCGATGCTTATGGCGACCGGGCGGGCGCTGCTCCGATCGCAGGCCGCCCACGGCGATCACCTGGCCGAGCAGCTCACGCTGGTCAACCGCGACCTCTGCCGCGACTCGACCGACGGACGCTTCATGACCCTCGCGGCGATCCTGATCCAGCCGGACGGATCGCTCCTGTGGGCCAGCGCGGGCCACGACCCCGCGATCGTCTACTCGCCAAGCGAACGCTCCTTCCGCGAGTTCGTGGGCGCGGGCATCCCGCTGGGCATCGAGCCCGGCTGGCAGTACGAGCAGCACCCCGAGGCGGCGCTCGCGGCGGGCGACATCGTCGTGCTCAGCACGGATGGCATCTGGGAGGCACGCAACGCCGAGGGCGAGATGTTCGGCAAGGATCGACTTCGCGCCGTCGTCGAGGCGAACCGCGACGCGTCGGCCGAAGGTATCGCTGCGGCGGTGCTGAACGCGGTGGACGCCTTCCAAGATGGCGAGCCGCAGGCCGACGACATCACGATGGCGGTCATCAAGCGGGTCGACTAGGTGCTCGCGACCGACTCGTGAGCCTGCGCGTCGAGCCGCTCCGCCGGGATCTGCTCGCCGGCGACGCTCGCGCGGTAGATCCGCTCGACCTCCGCGACGTGCTGCGGGTACGAGCTCAGCACGCTGACCTCGTGCACCTGCCTGGGTGTCGGCAGCGTGACTTCGCCGTTGACGACGCGCTCGATAACGCGGGCGAGCGCCTCGGGTGTGGCGCCCGGAAACATAAGGCCGTTGCCAAGGCCGCCGTTGGCCTCTGCTTTGGGCGATCCGGGCTCGGCGATCCAGTCGACGGGGCCGCCGAGGCGGGCCGCGAGGGTGAACCGTCCCGCGTGGAGCTGCTCGAGCAGCACGATCGGCGAGTTCTCGAACCAGACGTGCGGCACGATGCCGACGTGGTACTCACGCGTCGCCGCGATGAGCGAGAACGGGTCGTACCCGCCGAGCATCGAGACCTCGGGGAACCGGCTTAGCCGCTTGCGGTACGGCCAGTCGTGCCCGCCGACCCGCAGATGGAAGTGGCACCGCTGGCGGATCGCCTTGGGCAGCGTCTCGATGGCGCGGGCCAGCACTTCGAAGCCCTTGTTCGCGCGGACCGTGCCGAGAAAGCCGAGCCGCAGCGGGCCGGCGTCGTCGGGTGTCCAAGGCACGCGCTCGTAGGAGGGGTCACGCCGCGTCGCGCGATTGATCTGGTCGAGGTGCGGCTGGCCCAGCAGCACCCTGCGCGAGTGCTCAACGCGGAGCCCCATCGCCCGGTGGACCTCGGTGAGAAACTCGCTCGGCGGGATCACAGCGCTAGCGGCATTCAGCGCCGCGATCCCGGCCTGGCGACGCGTGCCGTAGTCGTTCAGCACCTTCAGATGCACGTCGCGATTGGCGAGGAACTGCTCGTTCTCGTCGGCCGGCAGCGGCGGAAAACGCGGCGGGGCCTCGTCGGCATGCTGCCCGAATCCGAAGTCGACCGTTCCCGGGTGGTCCGGTGCGCCGGGGTGCCAGCCGAGCTTGGCTTCGGGGTCGGCCTGGACGTGATCGAGGGCGTGGTTCTTGGCAGGGTCGGCGCCCGCCGCGCCGCGGGACCGCAGACGCTTGGCCGCATCGTGCGCGGCGCGGAGCAGCCTGTGCCCACGCGGCCCGAGCGTGCGGTGCGTGCTCGCTTGCACCGCTCGGTTGCGTCGAACGCGCTCCGGGTTGGGCGCGTCCATGCACGTCTCGCACGCTCTGCCGCCCTCGTAGTCGGCGCAGATCCGCTGCTCGTTGCGGAACAGATCGACCTGGCTGCAGACCATCCAGTAGTTGTGCAGCGTGAGCACCACCGCCCGGCCGTCGTCGCGCACACGCTTCACGAGGTCGAAGGAGAAGCCCTCGAGCGAGTGCGCGTGCAGCACGCTCGCGTCGATCGAACGCACCCAACCGACCACGGCATCGGCGAGCTCGGGGCACGCGGTCTCCGTGCGAGGTGCGCGCATCGAGACGAACGCCGGCGAGGGCACCGGGCTGTTGATCAGCGTGTAGCAACGCACGCCGCGCCACCGCTCATCTTCCTCGATCCGGATGCCGGGCCGGACCGAATAGTCCAGCCCCGAACGGAGGTACGACACCTCGTGTCCCGACATGGCCAGGCCCGCGGCGAGCTCCGACGCGGAGAGGTTGTACCCCGACCCTTGCCGGGCCTGCTGGCTCAGCGTGGCCCAGCCCACCAGCGCGATCCGCATCGGCCGCTCCGTCGCGGGCCAGCCTTCCGGGCGGGCGAATGGCACCACCTCCCGCGGCGCTCGTTTACGCGCCATCGTTAAACTTGCCCCGATGGGTCGTGTGCTTCGCGCGAAGGACGAAGGGCAGCACGCGCACGCCGGCGAGTGCCCAACGGAGGCCGTAGCCGGCGATCCGCCCCAGCCCGCCGCGCTCCACCTGGGCGTTGCTCGCGGCCCGAGTGTCGATGTGCAGGTTGTGGCCCGCGCGCAGCAGCGGGAAGTCGTTGCTCTGGTCGAAGACAACCGCGGCCCGCGGCGGCGAGGCGAGCAGCGGCAACTGGCGGCGAACCCACTTGGATCGGAAACGCCACGAGTACACCAAGTGCTCGACCCGGTCGCTGTGGCGGGAGCTTGAGCCGTCGACGTTGACGTCGTTGCGGACGATGTAGCTCCAACGCGGCCCCACGCCGAGGCCCTTCTCGCTCGCCGCGGCCGCGACCTCGTCACGCAGGTCATCGGCGGCCGTGAGCCCGCGATCCGAGTTGATGCACACCGCGACCCGAACGCCATCGTTGAACAAGCCCAGCCGCTCGAACGCCTCGAGCCGGGGCTCTTTCTTGGGCTCGGAGAAGACGAGCTTGCCGTCGACGCCGCGAACGACGTCCAGGGCGGTGCGCCGGATCAGGTCTGCATGGAACAGCCGTCCTCGCGTGGCCGCAAACATGCCGTCGCGCAACAGGCCGCCGATGCGGCGGAACAGCACCCGCCGGAGGGCCTGGCCCTGGAGGAGCTTCTGGTCGAGCCAGATGACATTGCGCTGGCCGTAGTAGAGGCGAGCCGGCGTGAGCTTGGCGTGCCAGGGCTCGTGGTAGATGATCGCGTCGAGATCGCAGACGACGCGGAACCCAGCCTTCTTGAAGCGGAGGCACCAGTCGCCGTCGTCGTTGTAGATGAAGTACCGCTTGTCCCAAAAGCCGATCTGCTTGACCAGGTCCCATCGACCGAGCAGGGAGCACGCCGGCTGAACATCGACGTCGCGCGTGCCGGTGAACTCGCCGGTGCCCGTCGTCTGCCAGCCCGTGGTGCGGAGCCAACGCATGTGCGTGCCATACTCGGGGTGGTCCGGCGTGGGGTGCGGCTGGAGCAAGCCGTTGGTGTGGTTGAAGTAGACCGTCGTCTCGAGCGTGCGATCGGTGTCGATCATGTCGACCATGCGCGAGCCGACCAGCCCGACGCGCGTATCCCGCGAGGCGGTGCGGACGAGCCGCTCGAGGCACCGCTCGTGCGGCTTGGCGTCGTCGTCGACGAGCCATACATAGTCGGGGGTTGCCTTTGGTGTGGCTTGCGCTCGGGCCTTGGTATCCAGGTGCGACGCGATGTAGGCGAAGCCCGTGTTGAAGCCGCCGCAGCCGCCGTGATTCTCACTGTTGCACACGATCGTGAGCGACGCGAGCCCCAGGGTGTTGGTCTCGCCGGTGGACCGGGGACGGAAGTCGGGCTCGTGGGCGTGGGCGGTGGTGTTCTCGGCGATGGTCTCGGGCGAGAAGAGCTCGGTGAGGTGCTCGACGGTGCCGTCGGTCGAGCCGTTGTCGACGACGACGAGATCGATCGCCGATGGGCCGTGCGTCTGGGCGGCGATGGCGTGGATGCAGCGCTCGACCATCGCCTTGCGGTTCCACGTCACAGCGACCACGGCCACGCGGGCCGGCACGGCGGGCGACGCTGGAGCCGAGCTCGGCGGCACTTCCACGGCAATCGGGCGTTTCACAGCAACCGTCACGAATGGCTCCTCCGGTCTTCCCACGCGGATGCCCGTGGGGGGAGGCGATCCTAGCAGACGTTGGCGACGCGACCGCGCCCCACCGCCACTTCGGCCTCGATCTCCCGCATCTCGATCGCCCGCATCTCGATCGCCCGCATCAAGGATGGTCGCGTCCACAGGACGATTCGCACGTTGACGCCGAGCCCGGCATCTGGCAGGCTGACGTCGTGCTGCGAATCAACTGCGACCGATGCGACGACCCGCTGGAGTTCCCCGATGATCGGGCGGGCGAGAAGGTCGCCTGCCCGAAGTGCGGCGACATCAACCGCCTGCCCGCGGCAACACCCGCGTCGGGCAACGCCCGAGATTCCGAGACGCCCGGCAAGACCACCACCAAGGCGGAGCCCGACCGGGCCGCCCTGGCGGGCCTCCCGCCGGACCACGGCCCAGAGGTGCGGGTGCGACTCGTCCGCCCGGCGATGTTCCGCGCCAGGCCGATCGTGTTCTCGGGGGTCGTGCTCGCGGGCGTGCTGGGGTTGGCGGGTACCATCTACTTCGGGGCCGTCGACAGCAGGCCTTGGGCGATGTGGCTGGGCGTGGCGGCGGTGCTCGCGGCGATCGTCGCGATGGTGGTCTGGAAGGTGCTCACGCTGGCAGCGGGCCTCGAGATCACGACCAAGCGGACGATCGAGCGAAAGGGGCTGTTCAGCCGGGCGACCAGCGAGGTGCTGCACGACAACATCCGGAACATCCAGGTCGATCAGACGTTCGTCCAACGCGTCTTCAACGTCGGTTCGATCGGGATCTCCTCCTCGGGCCAGGACGGCATCGAGGTCCACATGGACGCGGTGCCCAAGCCCAAGGAGCTCCAGCGGACCATCGACCTGTACCGACCGCTCTGACGCCGACGGGCGGCCGCTATACTCGCGACACTCGCCCTACAGGCATCAAGGCTCGACATCTCGTTGGAGATCGGGCCGGCTCCACCAGTTCCGTCGGTCAGCGGAGGCACCCCGTCATGACGCTGTTGCACAAGACCCGCCTTCGAGTCATGGCGATGCTGGTGGCTGTGGGGCTCGCCGCCTTTGCGGTCATCGGCTGGACGACCGTGCCCGCGTGGCCGATCGTGGGCGTGGCGGTCGCGGTGAGCGTAGCCGCGATGAACACGATGACCAAGCGGCTCCAGGCCCCGATCTGTCTGGTCTGCGGCACGTCGCTCAGCGACGCCCCACCTGGCATCTACGGCCGGGTCTGCCCCGACTGCGGCGCCATCTCGGGCGCGGGGCCCAACGACACCACCGTCGCCTGACCCCGCGTCGAACCACCGACCACAAAGACCACCCCCAAAAACGAAACCGCCGCGCCATCTGTCGATGACGCGGCGGTCGATTTCTTCGAACCGGGTCGAGCGACCGGCCTCGGCCGAGGCGATCAGTCGTCCTTGGTGAGCGCCTTCATCTTCTCGGCGAAGTC
>CAYQAD010000030.1:0-1313 GCA_964415125.1 uncultured Phycisphaeraceae bacterium
GCGAGCAAGGCGCTCGACTTCGAGCGGGCCGCGGCACTGCGCGACCAGATCCGCGCGATCGAGAAGCTCGATGAGCGCTCCGACCGTGCCGCGGGCTGGCAGCCCGAGACCGAGCTCACCTACGTCGACCCGACCAAGGGCACCAAGAGCCTCCAGAAGACGCTCGACCTCGACGCGCCGATCCGCTGCATCGAGGGCATCGACATCGCGCACCTGGCCGGCGGCGAGACCGTGGGCAGCAAGGTCTGCTTCGTCGACGGCAAGCCCTTCAAGGACGCCTACCGCAGGTACCGCATCAAGACCGTGACCAACGACGACTACGCGAGCATCCGCGAGGTCGTCAGCCGGCGCTACCGCGAGGCCGGCGCGGGGCACGAGCTCTACCCCGACGTGGTGCTCATCGACGGCGGGCTCGGCCAGCTCCACGCGGCGCTCGAAGCCTTCGACACCCTCGACGTCAAGCCGCCCATGGTCATCTCGCTCGCGAAGAAGGAAGAGCTCATCTACGTGCAGGAGCGATCGGAGCCGATCCGCCTCGCGCGATCGAACCTCGGCCTGAAACTCTGCCAGCAGATCCGCGACGAGTCGCACCGCTTCGCGCAGCACTACCACCACATCCTGCGTCGCAAGAAGCTGCTCGAGGAGTAGTCAGCCGCCGCCGCCCGCGAGGCCGAGGCACCACGCGGGCCCCTTGAGCTCACTGGTCCCGATGCGGGCCTTGCGGTACCGCCCCTTGCCCTCGACGCGGTCGATCGCGTCCCATGGCACGCTCGTGGGCTTTGCCCCGAAGATCCGCATCAGGAGCGCGGGGCGCATGTGCAGGTAATTGTCGTCGGTCGCGACGTGCACGCACCAGCCCATGCTTACCAGCCCGCACTGGAACGACTGGAAGCTCCTGCGCACGGCGTCGTCCGCAGGCTCGACCGGCGGGTGCTTGTCGGCAAAGGCACCCCAGTTCGAGCGCACGATGATGGGGATGAGGCAGAAGAGCACCAGCGCCTCGAAGCCCAGGATCAGCGTGATGACCAGCGCCGTGTTGCTCATGTCGCGTGGTTTACCAGTCGGCCGCCGGCGGGTTTCATGGCCGAGCTCGCTCAGGCGTGCTCGAGCGCGTGGTGGTAGCGCTTGATGACCTTGGTGCGGGTGATGATGCCCGTGGGCGTGTTGCCCCGGCGCGGGTCGACGATCGCCAGGCCGCTGACATCATGGGCCGCGAACTTATCCAGCACCACGTCGAGCGTGTCCTCACGCTGGATCGTCGGCAGGTCGGTCCGCAAGAGCTCGGCGACGAGCAGCAGCGGGATCGCCTCGCG
>CAYQAD010000030.1:1413-14194 GCA_964415125.1 uncultured Phycisphaeraceae bacterium
GCGGTGAGCGGCGCGTGCGTCGAGCCGGCGACCACGGCCGCCATGCCGACCAGCGCGTACGACGCGGGCGACCCGCCCGCGGGCATGAGCCCGGCGATCTCGAGCACCATGCCGAAAGCCGCGCCCGCGACCGCGCCGAGGAAGAGGCTCGGGGCGAAGACGCCGCCCGATCCGCCCGAGGCGAGCGTGAGCGTCGTCGCGAGGCCCTTGAGGATCACCAGCAGCACGAGCGCCCAGAGCACCGCGGGCACGGGGCCGCCCGACTCCATGTCGAGCACGCCGCCGCCCACGCCGTACGACGCCGGATCGAGCAGGAAGCGGATGGTCTCGTACCCGTTGCCGAAGAAGGCGGGCACCGATTCGGCCTGCGTGCCCGCGGGCGTGATCTGGCGGGTCATCAGCACCCAGCCGATGCCGACCACGCCGAGCAGGGCCGCCCCGGTCAGCGGCTTGAGCAGCGCGTGGATGCGCAGCCGGTCGTACACATCCTCGCCCCAGTGCAGCAGGATGTTGAAGAGCACCGCGACGATGCCGCAGACCGCGCCGAGCACGAGGTAGCTGGGCATCTCGAGGATCGTGAACTCGTACCCGCCGAGCAGCTCGCTGGCCGCGAAGATCGCCTCGTTCTCGCCCATGAACGCCTGCGTGGTCGCGGTCGAGAAGACGCTCGCGACGACGATGGGCGTGAACCGCTTGAGCGAGAAGTCGCGCAGCAGGATCTCGAGCACGAAGAAGACGCCCGCGATGGGCGCGTTGAAGATCGAGGCGATGCCGGCCGCGGCGCCGCAGCCGACGAAGGTCTTCATGAGGTCACGATCGACGCCCGTCTTCTGCCCGATCCATGAGCCCAGCGTCGAGCCGATCTGCACGATCGGGCCCTCGGTGCCCGCCGACCCGCCCGTGCCGACGGTCGTGATTGAGGCGAAGACCTTCACGATGCCGATGCGCGCGGGGATCACGCCGCCCTTCTGGATCAGCGCCTTCATGACCTGTGGCACGCCGTGGCCCTTCGCCTCGCTCGCGAAGAAGTACACCAGCAGGCTCGTGACCGTCGCGCCCGCGACCGGCAGGGCGACGAGCACCCACAGGCCCTGGCTGCGCATCGAGTCGTGCGCGTAGTGCTCGACGAGGTGCAGCAGCTCGGCAAACGCCATCGCCCCGCCCGCCGTGAGCGTGCCCAGGATCGCGCCGGCGACGATCAGCCACCAGTCGCCGCGCAGGCCGAGCCGCGTGGTGATGCGATTCAAGATTGTCCGCAGCGGCGTCGACATCGTCTGACGCGACTATACCGCTCGGACACCACTACCTGCCAAAGAGCCGTTAGGCCTGGGCGACCTCGGCCGGGTCGTCGATCAGCAGCGCCTCGGCCTTGGGCGCATCGGGCAGCGGCTTGCCCTTCTTGTCCGTCAGCGGCATGCCGTCGAGCGTCTCGATGATCGGGATCGGGTGGTCGGCCTCGTGCTTCTCGAGCTTCTTCTCGAGGGCTTCCTTCTTCTCGGCCTCCAGCTCGGCCCACTTACCACGCCCGCGGCACTTGGGGAATCGGCTGCACCCGAGCCAGGGGCCGCGCACGCCCGAACGCAGGTTCAAGGGGCTCTCGCACGTCGGGCAGGGCAGGTCGGTCTCGAGCGGCGGGATGCTCGGCGCGGCGACGAAGCCCTTCTTGTCGACGTTCAGGATCATGCCGACCTCTTGCGGCTCGCCCTCCTCCAGCGCGGTCGTCAGGAAGGGGCCGAACCGCCCGGTGCGCCGGACCATGGGCCGGCCGGTCTTCGGGCAACGCACGTTCACGTACTCGGCCTTGCGCGGCTTGCCCTCGCGGTCGCACGGGCAGGCGTAGTTGCAGTCCGGGTAGGTCGAGCACGAGAGGAACCGGCCGTTCTTCCCGAAGCGGTAGACCAGCGAGCTGCCGCACTTCTCGCAGCGGTACTCCTCGGGCGCAGGCACGATCTCGGCCTTGGCGTGCTGGAGCGTCTCGTGGGCCTCGTCGAGTGCCTCGCGGAAGGGGTCGTAGAACCGCTTGAGCATGTCGATCCAGTCGAGGTGCTCCTCCTCGACCTTGTCGAGCTCGAGCTCCATCTCGCGCGTGTAGCCCACGTCCATGATCCGCGGGAACGCCTCGACGAGCTTGTCGGTCACGACCTCGCCCAGATCCGTCGCGTAGAACGCGCGGTTGAGCTGCTCGACGTACTTCCGGTCCTGGATCACCTGGATGATCGAGGCGTACGTCGAGGGCCGACCGATGCCCTCGCTCTCGAGCGTCTTGATCAGCGACGCCTCGGTGTACCGCGCCGGCGGGCTCGTGAACTTCTGCTGGACCTCGGCCGCGAACGGCGCCATCGGATCGCCCTCGGCGATCTTGGGCAGCGTCGCCTCGTCGCCCCCCATCGGCACGCCGGAGACCCTGTAAAACCCGTCAAACACCAGCACCCGGCCGGACGCCTTGAAGGCAACGGGCGTCTTCGGATCGGTCCCGCCCTCGATGCGCACGGTGGTCGAGTCCCACTTCGCGGGCGTCATCTGGCTCGACACGAACCGCTCCCAGATGATCTGGTACAGGCGGAACTGGTCGGGCTTGAGCGCACGCTTCACGCGGTCGGGCGGGTAGTCGAGGCTGGTCGGGCGGATCGCCTCGTGGGCCTCCTGCGCGTCCTTGTTGCTCGAGCGGAAGATGTTGGGCTTCTCGGGCAGGTAGTCCTTGCCGAAGGTCCGGCCGATGTACTCGCGGGCCGACTGGATCGCCTCGGGCGAGACGCTCGTCGAGTCGGTACGCATGTACGTGATCAGGCCGACGGGCCCCTCGCCGGGCACCTCGACGCCCTCGTACAGGCCCTGCGCGGCGCGCATCGTGCGCTGCGCCCCGAAGCCGAGCCGGCTCGACGCGGCCTGCTGCATCGTGCTCGTGATGAAGGGCGCACCCGGCCGGCTGCTCGTGCGCTTGGTCTCGATCGACGCGATCGTGTAGGGCGTCCCCGGATCGATCGTGCCCGCGAGCGTGCGCTTGAACCGCGCGGGGCCCTTGCCCGCGGCGTCCTCGGCCGTCTCGATCGCGATGCCGGTCATGCCCGCGAGCTGCGCGACCGTGCGTACGCGCTCGGTCAGGTCGGCGGGGTCGGCGTCATCTTTCAGGTCTGCGGCGAGCTGGCGGATGTCGAACTTCTCGCCGCCCACTTCAACGAGCTCGGCCCGGATCGCCTTGTGCTGCCCCAGCCAGGCGTTCTGCTTCTTGATCGTCGGCGTGTTGTTCTTCTCGTCTTTGCTGGCGAGGAACTCGGTCCACGCCGGCCCGAGCTTGCGGGCCTCGGCCTCGGAGAGCGCGAAGGCCGCCCCCATCTGCCAGTACTCGTCGGGCACGAACGCACGGATCTCACGCTCGCGCTCGACCACCACGCGCACCGCCACGCTCTGCACCCGCCCCGCGCTGAGCCCCCGGGCCACCTTTTTCCAGAGCAGCGGCGAGACCTGGTACCCCACGATGCGGTCGAGGATCCGACGGGCCTGCTGGGCGTTGACCTTGTCCTCGTCGATCTGGTGCGGCTTGCCAAACGCCCGCTCGATCTCCTGCTTCGTGATCGCGGGGAACACCACACGCTTGGCCCGCTGGCTCGCGATGCCGAGCAGCTGCGCGAGGTGCCACGCGATCGCCTCGCCTTCGCGATCAAGATCGGTCGCGAACCAGATCTCCTTGCCCGAGGTCTCGGTCTCCTTCGCGGCGCGCTTGAGGTCGCGGACGACCGCCTCCTTGCCGTCGAGCACGGTGTAAGAGGGCTCGAACCCACCATCGAGATCGACACCGGGGACGGGGCTCTTGTCGCCCTTGGGCGCCTTGCTCGGCAGATCGCGCACGTGGCCGACCGAGGCGAGGACGAGGTAGTCGCTGCCGAGGTACTTGTTGATCGTCTTGGCCTTGCTGGGGCTCTCGACGATGACGAGGTGCTTGCCCTTGGCGGCCCCGGCCTTGATGCCCAGGCCCTTGCCGCCCACGCGACCGCCGGACCCGGCGCTCGACGCGCCAGCCTTCTTGGTGACCTTCTTCGAGGACGCCTTCTTCGCGGTCGTCTTCTTCGCCGATTTCTTGGCGGTCGTCTTCGCGGTCTTCTTGGCAGTTTTCTTGGCGACCTTTTTGGCCATGACGCTCCTGTCGGCCAGGCGGGGCTCGCCCGGCGAATCCTTTATAGACGGCACCCTTCGGCCCGCCCCAGGCTCGGAGCCAATGCCCCAAACGATCGGCTGTCAAGCACACCCTTAGACGACGCCCGGTTACAACGGCCGCCCGCAGGCCCTCAGCCATTCGTCACAAGACATTTATTGACAATGACTTGCGCCCACACGGCGGGGTCGCCGACCGTTGCGTCGATCCATGTCGATCCGGGCGTCCGGCGGAGCCGCTTCAGCCAGGTGCGCTGGTTCTTCGCGAATCGGCGGGTCTCGATTTTGATCCGTTCGATCGCCTCGGGCTGGGTGCATCGGCCCTCGAAATGGGCGACGAGCTGCTTGTACCCGAGCGCCTGGCCCGCCTGCCCGCCCAGGGCCCCCGCAGCCCAGAGCTGCCGAGCCTCCTCGACCAGACCGGCCTCGACCATGCCCCGCACGCGCGCGTTGATCCGCCGATTGATCGCCTCGGTCGGCCAGTCCAGCCCGACCAGCAGGTATCGGCTCGCGGGCCTTGCCGCGTCCCACTGCTGCTGGAGCTCGCTGATGGGCGTGCCGGTCAGGCGATAGACCTCCAGGGCGCGCACGGTCCGCCGCTCGTCGTTGGGGTGGATGCGTCCTGCCGCAGCGGGATCGACCCGCTCGAGCTCGGCCCGCCGCTGGGCCGGGTCCATCGACCGCAGCTCGTCGCGCAGCACCTCGTCGGGCTCGGGGCCCTCGAAGACCCCATCGAGCAGCGCCTTGGCGTACAGGTGCGTCCCCCCCACCACCACGGGCAGCACGCCCCGATCATCCAGATCGGCGATGCACGCCTCGGCCGCGTCGAGCCAGTCGTGGAGCGAAAACGACGCGGCGGGCCCCGGATCGACCAGATCGATCAGGTGGTGCGGCACCCCCGCCCGCTCGGCCTCGGTCGGCTTGGCGGTGCCGATGTCCAGCCCGCGGTAGACCTGCAGCGCGTCGGCCGTGACGATCTCGGCCGGCCGAGCCCGCCCATCCCGCCGAGCAGCCAGTGCCCGGCAGACCTCGACCGCCAGCGACGACTTGCCGCCCGCGGTCGGGCCGACGATCAGGGGGGTTCGTGTCATCCATCAACACTAGCCGGCGCAGTTGCCAGCCCGAACCGGCGCAGCCCGAGCACCCGGAGCAGGCCGCACGCGATACACGCGACGCCGGCCCCGATCGCGACCCAGTGCGGTGCCGAGGGGATGCCCGGCAGGCCTTCGATGTAGGCAACGACCGCTTCGGTGCCTCGGTCCGTATCGTCCAGCCGCTGCGCGACGGCGATGGCGTAGAGCGAGTTCGCGTCGCGAACAGCCGCGTGGATGACCGGGAGCGCGAGCAACAAGACACCGGAGATCAACAACGCGACGATCGTGGCCGAGCTTCTCATGCAAGGGGGTACGCGATCGGCGCGGACGTGTTGCAGACGCTTGCCAGGTCTAGAGTTACGGCCATGCCAGTCCCACGCGTAGCCATCGTCGGCCGACCCAACGTCGGCAAGTCTTCCCTGATCAACATGTTCGCGGGGGACAAGGTCTCGATCGTCGACGATCAGCCGGGCGTCACGCGCGATCGCGTCAGCGTCCTGGTCGATCTGGAGAGCCCCGACGGCAAGGGCAAGCCCCGCACCGTCGAGCTCACCGACACGGGCGGCTTCGGCGTGTACGTCGCCGAGGGTGCCCAGTACGACGACGCGGGCAAGGACCTGACCACCCTCACCAAGGACATCGAGCACCAGATCGCCGAGGCGGTGAGCTCGTCGGACATGATCCTCTTCGCGATCGATGCGCAGCAGGGCGTGACGCCGCAGGACTGGGAGATCGCCAAGCTGCTGCGCGAGCAGAAGCTCGGGTCGCGCCAGCGCAATGAACAAGGCGAGCAAACGCTTGTTCCGGTGCGGGTGATCGTGACGAAGGTGGACGGGCCCAAGTGGGAAGCGCACGCCTACGAGGCCGCGGGCCTGGGCTTCGGCGAGCCCATGATGTGCTCGGCGAAGAACAACTACCTCCGCCGGGTCGTCACCGAGACGCTCCACGAGATCGTGCCCGATACGGAGCAGCCGACCGACCCGCGCCTGGTGACGGACATGCACCTGGCGATCATCGGCAAGCGCAACGCGGGCAAGAGCACGCTGGTGAATGCGCTCGCGGGCGAGGAGCGCGTGATTGTCTCGGAGATCGCGGGCACGACGCGCGACGCGGTGGACGTGCGCGTGACGCTGCCCGATGCGCGCACGATCAACGTGATCGACACGGCCGGCCTTCGGCGGAAGCGCTCGTTCTCCGGGCCGGTGGAGTGGTACGCCTTCGACCGGGCGAAGCGCGCGATCGCGCGGGCCGACGTGGTGCTGATGATGATCGACGCGGCCCACGAGATCAGCCAGGTCGACGAGCAGCTCGCGATGCTCGTGCAGAAGTCGTACAAGCCCGTGGTGATCGTCGTGAACAAGTGGGACCTGGTCGAGGGCCAGTCGACGCCCAAGGGTGTGCCCGTCACGCCCGAGGACTACGAGACGTACCTGCGCAAGGAACTCAAGGGCCTCGCGTTCGCGCCCATCGCGATCATGTCGGCCGAGCACGGGCGCAACATCAGCGACACCATCGAGCTCGCCTTCGAGATGCTCGAGCAGGCGCGTACGCGCGTGACCACCGGCCAGCTCAACCGCCTCGTCCGCGGCATCCTCGAGACCCGCGGGCCCTCGAGCAAGCTGGGCACGCAGGCCCGGGTGTACTACTGCGCCCAGGTCCGCGACTGCCCGCCGACCATCGCGCTGGTGGTGAACAACCCGGACCTGTTTACCGCGAACTACCAGCGGTTCCTGATGAACCGCTTCCGCGAGACGCTCCCGTTCCCGGAGGTGCCGATCAAGCTGGTCATCCGCGGGCGCAAGCGGCACGAGGCGTTCGACGACGACAACCAGGTCACGCGCATCGGCGAGCGCCGCATGAGCGAGGCCGACCTGCTCGCCGACTTCTCGAACAACCCCGACGACTACTTCGACGCCTTCGACCTCTCCGAGGACAGTGACGCGTAGGCCCGACGGAACGGTCGGGTCCCAGAACCAGTGCCTGGTAGTCCCGCGCCATCCCCGCTTCGGGCCGATCCCGGGGCACGGGGGCGATGAAGTCTGTCAAGGCCGCGCGAAAGCGGTACCGCAGCGCTCGACTTCTGCCCGGCCCGAGCCTTAGCTGGGCGCGGAGTGCGTGCGCCCCGCTAGGTGAGCGGGCCGTACGGGCGAGACCTAGAGAGACCAGCGGCTGCCCGGGGAGGGGTGCCGCACCGATTGGGGTGGAGAGCGATGCGCGTGCTGTTTGCGCAGATGTGCTGCTCCTTGGCCGCGACGCTCGCGGCTGGGGGCGTCCAGACCAACACCGACGTTGACGGGTCGTGGCCCGCGTGGAGCGCGAGCCACGACCCGATCGCGATGGCACCGATGGATCGCACGCTGGAACTCGCGTCGGTGGTGCACCTCACCATCGATCGCACGCCGACTCAACCGGCACGCAAGGGCCCGGCACCGGCAGGGTCGGGTTCGATGACGGAAGTCGCCGCGTCGCCCGCCCCCAGCATGCTTCAGTCGTTCGATATTGCGGTGTTCAGCGATCCCGAGTCGCAGCCGGCCGAGCCGGTACGGTTCGTCAGCGCTTCGGCGATTCCCGCGCCGGCGAGCCTCGTGCTGCTTGTGCTGGGTGGACTCATCGCGCTGCGACGCTGATGCGCGCACGCAACCAGCGGACACGCGCATAGTCGGGCCTCAGTGCCTGGTCGTGCGTCTTTGGAGTGTGCGTTTCTTCGGAAAGTTGCCGCGTGTCAGGCGGCCATGCCCCAGGCGTCGTCGTTGTCGCTGAGGCTGTCCCACCAGCTCTTGGTGCCGCAGCGGTGGTGCACGCGGATGACGCGGGCGAGCTGGTCGGCGAGGGTCGTGCGGATCATCTCGCACAGCGCCTCGGCGCCGGCCCCGAAGGGCTGGCTCTCATCGCGGAAGAGCACCACGGCCGCGAGGCACTCGTCCTCGTGTCGGCACGAGAAGGCGATCGCCTCGGAGCCCTCGATCCACTCCGCACCGTCGCCGAGCACGCGGTGGAGCTGCGCCTCGGTCGAGATGCGGAGGACCCGGCGCTCGTCTTCAAGCGCCGGGGCCGCGGTGGCGGCGAGATTCTCGAGGAGCACCTCGGCGGTGTCCTTGGGGCACGTGTAGTTCACGTAGGCCCCGAGGTTGTACTCGCCCGAGGAGGTCGGCAGGAAGACCGCCGCGTTGGTCGCGCCGATTTTGTCGAGGACGAACTCGAGCACGCTGCGGAGCAGCGACTCGATGTCCAGCTCCTGACGCACAAGCGACGAGAACTCTTCCGCAACGGTTGCCTTCTGCATCCCATTCACCTCGCTGGTATCACCCATCTCATCGTCGCGCACCGCAACCATGTTCGATCCGGGGCGCTGCGCGCCCACACGCCGGCAGAGTGCCGCGAGGTCATCGCGTCGCACACGCTCGGCCGCGTCTTCCAGACGCCGCGTCATCGCCTCGCCGCCCAGCCCGGGCGGCACCAGGTCCGCGGCGCCCGCCTGCATGGCGGCGACCGCCTCGTCGACATCGCCCCGCCGCGAGATCATCACGGCCGCGATCGGCCGGCGCTCCCGCGAGAGCGACTCGACAAACCCGAGCCCGGGCCCGTCGGCGAGGTCCGAGTGCACCACGACGATCAGCCGGCCGTCGTTGGGCGTTTCTTCCGCTGCGAGCATCTCGCGGGCCCGACCGCCGGTGGCGGCCGCGGTGCACTTGGCCACCCGCGGCGCGAGCTGGCCCAGCAGCAGGTCGCGCTCGACCCGGCTGCCTCCGACGATTAGCACCCGCAGTTCGCTCGCGTTCATGCCGCGGCCCGCCCGTCGAGGTCCGTGTCGCCCGGCTCGCCGAGTGTGTGGGGCGCGTCGGCCGCAGCGGCGGGCATCGACGCCCGCGCCACCGTTCCGCCGCCATCTCGTCGCTCGAGCACCACGGTGCCTCCCATCAGCTCGGCCATCCGCCGGGCCTTGCTCAGTCCGAGCCCGCGTTGACGTCCCGCGGGCTTCTCGCTGAAGAATGGGTCGAAGGCGTGCCGCAGCGCACGATCGGAAATCCCGACGCCGCGGTCCTCGACCGAAACCACAAGTCGGCCATCCGCGCCCGCGTCCGTAGTCCAACCCCATCGCACATGCACATTCGCGTGAGTTCCTTCGGTCTCGTGCTCGCCATCCTCGCGCCCGGCGCTCTCAACGGCATTGGCCACCAGCTCGACGACGATCACGCGCAGCAGTTCTCGGTCGATCTCGATCGCGGCGGCGTGCTCGGCCTCGTCGCTCTCGATGAGCAGCAGCTCCACGCCGGACGACCCGTGGGCCCGGGCCCGGGCCTCGTCGATCGCCTCGGCGAGCACCGCGGCGGGCTCGACGATCTCGGGATCGGGCCGGCGGGCCTCGGTCAGCACGTGCAGGCTCGTGATCAGCTCGCTCAGCTCCGCGGCCGAGGCGGCGATCGAGGCGGCCGAGCCCCGGTCGTCGGAGTCCACCAACCGCGACGCGAGCAGCTGGGCCCGCCCGCGGATGACCGTCAGCGGGTTGTTCATCTCGTGGGCTGCGCCGGCCGTCATCTCGCCCAGGCGCGCCATCGCCTCGCGATCGGCGAGACGGACCTGCGCCTCGCCGGCGCGGCGATTCGCCTCGGCGAGGTGTTCGCCCAGACGGACGGCGAGCTCCTGCTCCATGCCGCTGCGCAGCGTCATCATCCAGGCCGAAACAAGCTCGTGCGGCGGCGCGTCGCCCTCGCACAGCAGCACCGCGTCGGCGCCGGGCATGGGAACCGCGCGCAGTTTCTCGGTCTCGCAGTCCTCGGCGAGCGCTGCCCACAGATCGGTCCCGAGGCCCCCCTCGCCAAACGCCATCGCCGAGCGTCGCCCGAGCGATTCAAGAGCCGCGGCCAGGTGGTCGCCGGTCTTGCGCGCCAAGGCGGTCATGCCGCGGTGCTCGCCCTCGGGCGAGAGGCGGTGCAGCTCCCACGCGGCGCGCGGCTCGGATCGGCAGATGATCGCGTAAAACCCGTCGCCCATCAGCTCGCGGGCCGAGCGCACAACAACGCCCAGCGTGTCGATGAGCCCGCTGGAATGGTCGAGCGCGTCGGTGTGCAGCGCCTCGATGCGCTTGAGCAGATCGCTGCTGCGGGCCGCGGCCCGGGTTCGTGCTTCGAGATCCGCATTGAGAGCGCTCAGCCTGCGGTTGGCGCGGGTGAGCGACTCGATCATCACCTCGACCCCGCCCTCGCTCTCGATGCCGAGCGTCTCGCAGCGCGTCGCGACCTCCTCGGGCAGCGCCGCGGCGATCGCGTCGGCCTGCTCGACGGTGATGCCCAGCGCCGCCATGCGCTCATGAGACGAGGCGAACCGCCCGTACTCGCCGCACCAGCCCAGGTGCAGCTCGCGGCAGAGCGACTTGGCGGCGCCGACAACCGACACAAGCCCAACCTCGCTGCCCTCGGGCAGCGCCTCGGGCATCTGTCCGTGCAACCACGCGACCTCGACGAGCCCGGCGGGCAGCCCCCACCGCTGCGCGAGACGACGCCCCGCGACGAAGTGGTCGAGCCCGAGCACCGCCTGTTCGACGGGCGAGGCGTCGCTGCTGCGCCGTTCGGCGAGCGACACGACCCGGCTGTACGCGCGGGGCAGCACCAGCTCGAGCGCCATCTTGCCGAGCTCGTGCAAGAGCCCGCCGACGAACGCCTCGTCGGGCTTGACGCCCGCGTCCTTCGCCTTCTCGGCGATGAAACGCGAGGCGCACGCGACCGCGACGCAGTGCCGCCACAGCCCCGCGCGATCGAACGCACTCTCCGCGGTCGCCTTCTCGCCCAGCCGCGTGTCCAGATCGCGCCCGGCACGCTCCATCAGCTCGTACACGCACACGCTCAGCACCGCCGACTGCACCGAGGGCAGGCCCAGCAGCACGATCGCCTGGCGCACCGACGTGATCCGGTCGCCCAGCCCGCGGTCGGCGCGCATGCACATCTTCAGGATCCGCGCCGTCAGCGCCGGGTCGGACTCGATGAGCCCGGCGACCTCATCGATCTCGACCTCGTCGCTCGAGCCCAGCTCGACCAGCTTCGACGCGATCGGTGAGAGCGTGGGCAGCTCGTCGACCTGACGCAGGATGAGCTCGACCTGTCGGCCACGGTCCGGCCCGGCACCGGCGCTGGCACCGCCGGCGCTGGCAGCACCGGGCACGGGGCTCGCCTGCTGGGCCGGCGGGATCGGCGGCTCGGGTTGGTCGGGCGCGGGTGGCATTCGCCGGCGGGTATCGACCGATCGACGATCGGCCTGAGGTCCGGGTCGCCTGGAAGACCGATATTCACACAATCGCGATCCGCCTCGCGTGGGAGACGCCCACTTCGGGTCGGGCGGGTGATGGTCGGCTTCGGCGCGGTCGGCCGCGGTTAGGCGGCGCTGGGTGCGCCGCTCAGCCGCTCGATCGTTGCCGAGAGCTGGTCGACGTCGAAGGGCTTCTGGAGGAACTCGTCGGCCCCGGCGCGGAGCAGCGCATCGACCTCGGCCCGCGCGACCACGCCGCTGACGAACAGGATGCGTGTCTCGGCGAGCTCGCTCATCGCCCGCACGCGCTCGCACACGATGTTGCCGTTGAGATCGGGCAGCATGTAGTCGAGCACGAGCAGGTGGGGCTTGAAGCGCTCGGTCATGATGCCCGCGTCGTACCCGGTCGACGCGGTCTTTACCTCGTAGCGGCCGTCGCCCGAGAGCAGGTCAACGAACAGGTCCACGATGTTGGGATCGTCGTCCACGACCAGCACGCGGCGCTTGCCCTGGTCGAGCGCCTCAACGGGGATGTTGTTGGCACGCATGAACTTGATCAGCTCGTCGCGCGGGATGCGGCGGAACTTCGAGCCCGGCACGCGGAAGCCCGACAGCCGACCCGTGTCAAAGCACCGGATGATCGTCTGCTGACTGACCTTGCAGACCTTTGCCGCCTCGCCCGTGGTAAACACCCGCTTGGACGCGAGATCCTCGACGTCCTCGGCGTGGCCGTTTCCGTTGGGCTTGGCGTCCGGATCGGCCATGCGCGGGGTGCTCGCGGAGAGAGTCTCCCGGAGCGTCGCCTCGCCGTCCGTGGCGTGCGATCGATTCCGGGCCGACCGCACCATCGACCGTCAAACACCCCATCTTCACATCAACCGGCGACTCGCCCGCACAAACCGCACGGTTTCCCGCGCCCCGCCCAGCTGGTTATCGGCAACGGACCGCACACCGTCACCCCCCGTGCCGCTCGCGCCAGACGCGCACAGCCTCGGGCTCGCGCGGATAGATCGGCGCGAGCCCCTCGGCGTCGGTCCACGCCATCCCCGCACCCACCTCGATCACGACGCGCGCGTCGAACACGGGCGGCACCACCTCGACGCCCAGCGCCGAGGCCCGCTCGCGCCACGCCTCGGGGCAGAATCGGTCGACGACCAAGCGGGTGATGCCCGCCCGCTCGACCAGCGCCGCAAAGCCCGCCTCGTCGATCGGTCGGCCGGCGTCGATCGGCTGGGCCGCCGGATCGAACGCCCGCACCCACGCCTCGCCCCGCTTGGACGCCAGCGCGATCGCGAACG
>CAYQAD010000031.1:0-14187 GCA_964415125.1 uncultured Phycisphaeraceae bacterium
TTGCATGGGGCGTTGCATGGGGCGTTGCATGGGGCGTTGCATAGTTGTGTCCAGACCGCCGCGCCGCCCGGATACGCTGGGCCATGCGCAACCCGAAGAAGACGCCCCCGCCCCACCCCGCGTTCGTGCATGCCGCCCGCCGGGGCGGCGTGCTCAAGATCGTCCTCATCGTCGCCATCGTGCTCGTGCTCGCACTCGGCGTGCTTGTCGCGCTGCTGCCCGCGCTCGCGTCGGGCTTCGCGGCCAGCACGATCGCGCGAGAGGCTGGCAAGGCGACCGGCACGACCGGCGCGGTCGGCAGCGCTTCCCTGTCCTGGACCGGCGGGCAGCGCGTCGAGTCGCTCGTGCTCACCGATCGCGACGGGCGCGAGGCGGCGAACGTCACGGTCGACATCAGCGCCGGGCTGCTCGGCATCATCGCAAGCCGCGACCTCGGCACCATCACGGTCACGGGGGACGCGACCGCCGTGCGCAGCGCCGACGGCACGCTCAACCTCGCACCCGTCGACAACACCAACGCCTCCACCGCAGCCAAGCCGGCCGGACGCGGCGGCACCAAGCCCGCGACATCACCAGCCGGATCACCCGCGCTCCCCGGAGGCCTGCGCGCCACGCTCGTGCTCGACAGCCTCAACGTCCGCTACCTCGACGAGGCATCGAGCACCGCCGTCGCCCTGCCCGACATCGACGCCAACGCGGCCATCTCGACCGCCAACCCGATCACCGTCACGCTCAGCGCACCCATCGTGCGCGCCGCGTCGCTCGACGCCCTCGGAACCGACGCGGCCTCGGCCGGCACGCTCAGCGTCGACGCCACCATTACCGGGCTCGTCGGTGCCAGCGGCGCGTTCGACACCACGGGCGCTTCCATCGACGCGACCGCCAAGGCCGAGGGCGTGGCTATGGCGGTGCTCGACGCGCTGCTCTCGCAGGGCGGCCGGCTCACCGGCGCGATGGGGCCCACCGCCGACGCAACGATCGGCGCGAAGGGCACCTTCGCCGACCTCGCCGCCACGCTCGACGCAAAGACCGAGGCGATCACCGCCGACGCGGCGCTGCGCATCAAGGACAACACACTGACGCTCGATCGCCCCGCGAAGATCGTCGCGCAGACCCAGCGCCTCGCCGAGTTCGTTCCCGAGCTGCGCGACCAACTGCTCACACCGAGCGACCAGGCGGGCCTCGACGCGCTTCCCACGACGACGCTCACGCTCTCGACGCTCCGCGTGTCGCTGCCCGAGAACCTCGCCGCGATCTCGCTGGAAACGCTCGACCTCTCCAGCGCCGCGATCGCGATGGCGCTGGACACCGAGCAGATCACCGGCCGGACCGACGTGCCCGTGCCGGGCGGCTCACGCCTCGACGCGTTCACCCTCGGCCCGATCAGCGCGACGCTCTCGAGCGACGCGCTCCGCGACGGCGTCCGCCTCGCCGCTTCGCCCAGCGCCACCCTCGCGGGCACCCCCGCCGGCACCATCGACCTCGACGCCAGGCTCAACAACCTGCTCGCGTCCGACGGCACGCTCCGCGACGACCCGGCAAGCGCAGCCCTCAACGCCACGCTCGCCGTACGCTCGCTCGCGACCGCCATCGCCCAGCCCTTCGCCGACGCGGCCGGCCTCGACCTGGTCCGCGACCTCGGTCCCACACTCGATGTCGAGCTCGTCGCAAGCACCATCGAGGGCGGCAGGGGCTCCATCCCAGACGCGGACATCCGCCTGACCGCCTCGGCCGAGAATCTCCAGGCGGCCGGCGCGCTCGAAGCGCGCAACGCCGTGGTGCGCACCGCGGGCGAGGGCGTCACGCTCACGCTCCGATCGCTCGGCCCCACGCTCGCGCGGGCGTTGCAAGACCAGCAGGCACAGATCGAGACCCCCGGCTGGGCCACGCTGTCGCTGACCGATCTGGTGGCGCCGCTCGACACGATCAAGGCCGGCGACTTCCGCGGCACCGGCGCCGTGGTGGGCCTCAAGACCGGGCCCGTCGCGGGGTCGCTCGTGCCCGCCGCCTCCGGCAGCCGAACGCCCTTCCGCGTCGCGCCCATCACACTCACGCTCCGCGCGACGGACCTCGCCGAGCCCGTGCGGCTCACGACCGAGGCCCGCGCCAAGGGCGACGGCGCCGCGCTGGGCACACTCACGGCCGACCTGACCATTGCACAGCTCCTCGGCGAAGGCGGCGGCTTCGCGGGCGTGCCCGGCCGGGCCGACGGCCGGGTCGATCTCGTCGGCTTCGCGACGCCCATGCTCCAGCCCCTCGTCGCCGGCACCGGGCTCAATCTCCCGCGCGACATCGGCCCGACGCTCGACGCATCGCTCGTCGCGAAGACGACCGAGGCCGCCGGCACCGGCTCGCTGCCGGCCGCGACCGTCGACATCAACGTCAGCGCCGAGTCGCTCAGCCTGAGCGCCCCGGTCGCGCTCGACCGCGGCGCACTGCGCACCCGCGACGCGGGCGTCACGCTCAAGACCGCCTCCGCGGGCCGACTCGCCGGCGCGTTCGCCAAGGGCTTCGACGTCGCACCCACCGGCGAGCTCGACGCCAGCATCACCGACCTGGTCGTGCCCATCGACGACACGCTCAAGCCCCGCCTGGGCGAGGCCCGCGCGAAGGTCGCGGTCCGTGCCACGAACATGAGCGCCCGCCTCCGTGAAGAGCGCCGCACCGCCGCGGGCGAGGCGATCCCCGCCCTCGCGGTCCGCTCGCTCGACTTCAACGCGACACTCCCGCTCAACGGCGATCCGCGCATGCAATTCGCCGGCGACATGGCCTTCGGCAACCAGGCGTTCACCGCCGATGGGCAGATGCGCCTGGCCGGCCTGCTCGGCACCACGCCCGAAGGCGGCATCGAGGTCAACGCCATGTCGGCCGCACCCGTCGGCACGATCCGCGCCCGCGGCGTGCCCAGCTCGCTCGTCCGCCTCGTCCCGACCGAGCTCACCGATGCCAACGGCAACCCCGTCCGCCTCACCCAGCTCGCCCGGCAAACCATCGGCGACACGCTCGATGTCACCTTCCAATCCCAGCCGCGTAACGAGGGTCAGCCCTGGCCGCTCGACGCGACGCTCGCGGTGCGCTCCGAGGGGCTCACCGTCGACCACGCCTCGGTGCTCACGCAGAGCGCTATCGAGGTCAAGCCCACCTCTGCCCGCCTCACGCTCGCGCCCGCGGCATTCGCAACACTGCTCGATACCTTCGCCGCCGGCGCGACCTCGGCCTTCGAGTCCAGACCCGCGCTCTCGGCGCCCGCCACCGCCCGAGTGGACATCGAGCCCTTCACGGTGCCCCTGACCGACGCCCGCCTCCCCGACATCGCGGCACTTGGCAAGCAGAGTGCGAAGGCCACCGCGACGATCGACGCGAGCACCACGCCGCTGACGATCGCGGGCGATCCCTCGACCGGCTCGCCGCCGCTGGACCTCGGGCCGATCACGCTGAAGGACATGGCCCTCGTCGCCGAGGCCCGGCTCGCCGGCATCCTGGCCGACTCGGGGCAGCACCCCGCGAGCGTCGCGCTCACCGGCTCGGTGCTCGGACAGCGCAGCGCCACACTCGCCACGCTCGAGGGGCGGGCGCAGACCAAGCTCCGGGCCGCGGCAGCCGTCGCGCCCATCGCAGGCAACCTCTCCATCGGCTCGCTCGACCCGAAACTCGCCGACGCGCTCGCGGGCACGCCGAGGCTCGTGTCCGGCGCGCTCGGCGGCACAACCTCGCTCGCGCTGACCAGCACCATCGACCCGACCCGCGCCAACGCCGAGACCGGCAAGCGCGCACCGCTCATCGTCGAGCTGAGCATCGACAGCCCGAACCTCAAAACCACGTCGCCCGCGAAGCTCTGGGTGCGCACGGCCCGGGCCGACCTCACCGAGCCGCTGGGCGTCTCGTGGACCATGCCCCCCGCCTGGGCAAGCGAGTTCCTGCTCGGCACGCCGCCGGGCAGCAACGATGCGGCGGCGCCGAAGTTCGCCGCACCGACGACCTTCGACGCGAGTGTGGGCACCCTCGCCATCGGCATCGGCGGCAACGGGCCGCTCAAGCCGGGCATCTTCGCGCTCGACAGCCAGATCACCGCACCCGCCATCGAGATCGCGGCGGGCAACGGCACGCCCGCGCGCTTCCGCGACTTCGTCGCCAAGGCGAGCACGCCCCAAGACACCAGCGAACGCATCGACTTTGGCATCGCGATGACCGACGCCAACGGCACGGGCGAGGAAGCACGCGTCCGCCTCAACGGCACGCTCGCCCGCTATACCGACACGCGCGGCGCCTTCGACGCCAACACCGCCGTCGTCGACCTCATGGGTCGTGTGCCCGGCTTCCCAACGGCGGTCGTCGACGCGTTCGCGAACCAAGACGGCCTGCTCGTCGACACGCTCGGGCCACTCGTCTCGCTCCGCGTCAACGCCGACGACCTCTCACGCACCGGCGGCACGCTCGACATGCGCATGCGCAGCGAGCGTTCCTCGGCCACGATCGCCGGGCAGGTGCGCGACGGCGTCTTCGTCACCGACGGCTCGACCGACATCCGCCTCACGCAGGTCGTCGAGGCACTCTCGGCCCGGCTCATCAAGGGCATGCCCATCGCGGCGAAGTTCATCAAGACGCCGCAAGACGAGCCGGCCGTCGTCACCGCGCCCACGCTCGAAGTGCCGACCGACGGCGACCTCGCCAAGCTCAACGGCGTCGTCAACATTGACCCCGGCGTGCTGCAGTTCCAGACCGACTCGGCCTTCCGCAAGATCCTTTCAGCAACGAGCAACAACACCGAGGGCCTGCTGGGTCAGAACCTCGAGCCGTTGCAGCTCAAGATCAACAACGGCGTCATCACCTACGACCGCTACCCGCTGCCGATCGGCGAATACACCATCGAGATGCAAGGCACGGTCGATCTGGTCGGCAAGCAGCTCGACCTGATCGCGTGGGTGCCGTTTGGTGCCGCCAGCGAGGACATGGCCGGCGCATTCAACACCGGTGTGCTCTCGGCGCTCGGTCGGCAGGTGGGCACCTTCGAGCGCCTCACCATGCTGCCCTTCCGCATCAAAGGGCCGCTGAGCGACCCCGGTGGCCCGACGCCCGACGTCGGCCTCTTCCTCAAGAGCGCCCCCGACGCGCTCCTGAAAACACCGGGCACGATCCTCGAGGACGTCGGTAAAGGACTGGGCGATCTGATCCCCGGGCAGAAGCGCAACCGCGACTGACCACGCGCTGCCTACGCCTCGTTGAGCACGCCCGAGAGGTCGGTCCAGAGCTTGGCGAGGCGATCGTTGAACCCGCCGCCCGTGGGCAGCGACGTGCCGCACGCGGTCAGCAGGGCAACCATGCCGTCAAGATCGCTCACCGCCACCTCCTCGCGCATGATCGGCGGCGTGCCCTCAAACGCGCCCGCCTGCACCGCGTCGAGCTCCCCCATGTTGTGATAGTTGCCCAGCGGCAGGCAGACACACGTTGCCTCGAACCCGTGGGCACAGAACACGCTCGCTTCGCACGCGCCGCCCGCCATCAGCTTGCGCTGCCACGCGCCCGCGTCGGCGTTGGTCTGCGTCGCGCGGGGCGTCGCGGGCCCGCCGAAGACCTCCTCGGCGCGCTTGGCGATCGCCGCTGTCAGCGCGGGGCTGAACGTGCTGATGCGATCGCCTACGCGCACGATCGGCCCGCCGCCGATGGGGGCATCATCGCTCGCGCGGCTGTTCTCGAGACAGATCAGCCGCGCGTCGCGCGGGATCGAGTCGTTCGTGCTTGCGCCGATCGCGCCGCTGAAGCCGATCTCCGCGGCTCGGGTGAAGAGCAACCGAAGATCTTCGATCGTCTCCCCACTGGTGTGCTTCGCGAGCACGTTGTCCAGCGCAGCAAGCGCCGCAGCCGCCGCGGCAAGATCGTCGCAGATCGCAACGCGCAGCCGGCCATCCTCGACCGCCCCCGCCGGCAGCGCCCACCTCGCCACATCACCGACGGTCACGCCCGGCGCCTCGTCATCGAGCTCGCACACGAATCGCTTGAAGGGCTCCTGCGGCCCATCGCGCTCAACCAGCACGCCCTCGACCGCCCCGCCTTCACTGGGGTGCAGCTCGACGCGGGCACGCTCGAAGTAGCGATCCATCACGCCGCCGCGGAACGCCAGCTCCACCGTGCCGGGCCCGATCACACGCTCGACGACGAACGCGGGATGGTCCAGGTGCGCGGTGAGATACACCGGCGGCCGATCGCTCGGTGTATCGGCGATCGACACCGTCAGATTGCCGTGCGCATCGCGCGTCAGCGAGAGGCCAGGTCGCTCGGCGACCCAGCCTTCGATCCAGGCGATGACGCGCTGCTCGCGACCGGCCGCGGTGGGCAGGTCCGCAAGCGCGAGTGCATAACCCACCGCGTCCGAAGCGTTCGACGCCCCAACGCTCATCGGCGGTTGGTCCGCACGCGCCCGTTCATGCGCTTGGGCGGCAGCTTGCTCGGGATGATCCCGCCCGGGAACTTGCTCGCGTCGGGCTTCTCCTTCAGCGCGTCGGGGTCGAGCTCGGCGAAGCGGTTCTTGGGCTTGTCGGGGATGTTCTCCACGACGTGCACGGGTCGCCCGCCGCGTGAGGGCGGCTTCCACCCGTCGGGCTTCGGGCGACGCTCGAAGTCCTCGAAGACCTTGTGCGGGATCTCCTTGTCGATCAGCACCTCGATCTCGGTGAGGATCGCGCCATCTTCCTGGGTCACGAAGCTCCACGCGATGCCCTTGCGACCGATGCGCGCCGTCCGACCGATGCGGTGCACGTAGACCTCCGGATCGTCGGGCAGGTCGTAGTTGATCACGTGCGTGATGCCACCGACATCAAGGCCGCGCGCCGCGAGGTCGCTCGCCACGAGCACCTCGAGCTTGCCCGCCTTGAGCTGCTTGACGATCCGCTCGCGCTTGGACTGCGGCAGGTCGCCGTGGATCGCAAAGCTCTCGATGCCCTTGTCCGTCAGGTACCGCGCAAGCTCATCGACCGTGCGCTTGAGCCGGCAGAACACCAGCGTGAGCGCCGGCTCCTCGTTCTCGAGGATGTGCCGGAGCAAGCGACGCTTGTCCCAGCCGTCGACCGAGACGTGAAACTGCTCGACGAGGCTGACCGTCAGCGACCCGCTGGACGTGACGATCTTCTCCGGGTCGGTCATGTGACGCCGGGCGAGGTCCTCGATCTCGGGGCTGATCGTCGCCGAGACGAAGATCGTCTGCCGCTCGGGCGGGCAGAGCCGCAGGATCCGGCGGATGTCGTCGCGGAAGCCGATGTCGAACATGCGATCGACCTCGTCGAGCAGCGCGAACTTGATCCGCTCGGCCCGCAGGTGCCCGCGCTCGATCATGTCCTGCACGCGGCCGGGCGTGCCGACCACGATCTCGGGTCCGGCTTCGAGCGCATCGATCTGCTGGTTCATCTTCGAACCGCCATAGACCGGGCACACGGTCAGCCCCGTGTGCTTGCCCAGCCGCTTGATCTCCTGGGCGATCTGCACCGCCAGCTCGCGCGTCGGCGCGAGCACGAGCGCCTGGAACGAGTCGCCCGGCGTGCACATGTGCAGCAGCGGCACGCCGAAGCTCGCGGTCTTGCCCGTGCCCGTGCGCGCCTGGCCCAGCACGTCCTTGCCGGTGAGGGCCGCGGGGATCAGCTTCGCCTGGATGCTCGTCGGCTTGGAGTAGCCGTTCTCCTCGAGTCCCTGGACAACCTCGGGGCGCAGGCCCATGTCCTTGAACAGGATCGACTGGTCGAACACGTCGCTGTCGAGATCAAGATCACCCAGACCCGAGCCGCTCGTGTCGACGGGCGCGTCGTCAAGGTCGATGTCGACCGTGTCGCCCGGCGCGGGCCGCTCGCGCCCGCCATCGCGACCCCCGCGACGACCGCCTCGGCCACCCCGACGCTCGCCGTCATCCTCGCCGCCCCCACCGCCCCGGCGTCGGCGACGCTTCTTCTTCGGGCCGCCCTCGCGGTCGGTGCGTGGCGCGTCGGCGTCGCTGGGCCCGCCCGACGATTGCCCCGTCGATTGCTCGGTCGACTGGCCGGTCGATTCGCCACCCTCGCCCGCGGGCTTGCGGCGGCGACGTCGGCGACGCTTCTTCTTCGTCGGCTCGCCCGACTCCGTGTCGTGGCGGGATGTGCTGTCGGAGGCGGTCTCGCGCGGGGCGTCGCCGGCGGCGTCCGCGGCGGTCAGATCATCGGGCATGCAGATACTCGCAAGGAGGGCTAAGCGTGGTGGCATCGGCCGCGAGCGACGCGGCGCGTCCTCGGAGCGGAGAGCCCACGCCAGGAGTGCCAGTCCCCAAGTCTATGCAACCGGACACCAGACATCCGGGTGCGGTTCTCGCCACAACCCGCGTGCTGGGCCCGATTTGCGTGCCGGGCTCGATTCCTCCCGTCGGCCCATGCCCGGGTCAGCCCGCGTCCGCGTCGGCCCCGTCCCGCTCGGTGCGGGTCAGCTCGATGAGCACCGTGTGCTTCATAAGCGTGCCCGCAGCCGTGCTCGCCGCCGCCATCCAGCCCCGCCAGCCGTCGCGCCAGGCGCACTTGAGCACCAGTTGCCGCACCATCGCCCAGGGTGGGCTGAACATCAGGCGGAGGTAGCTGCCCCGCTTGCCCTCGCTGAACATCGCCATCGCCCCGTCCCGCGCGTGCCCCGCCTGGGTGCTCAGGTGCCTCGCGATCGTCTCGAACGAGTCGTGCCGCATGTCGCCCGCCACCATGACGGTCCGCCCGGGGCCGGGCGTGACGAGCATCGCGTCGTGCGGCTCGCGCCCGCCGTACTCCGCCCGCTCGCGCCGCACGAGCCGAAGCCGCCACTCGGGCTGCCACGCGTGCTCGAGAAATCGGCCCATGTAGAAAACCTTGCGGTTCATCTTCACGCCGACGACCTCGCTGCGATTCTCGCGCAGCACGTCGTGGATCGCGTCGCGAAGTGCCGGCTCGAGCGATTCGTCCGAGTCGAGCCCGAGCACCCACTCACCCGTGCACGCGGCCAGCGCGAGCCGCTTCGTGCCGATGTACCCCCGCCAGTCGGTCCGGATGACCCGCGCGCCGGCCGCCTCGAGCAGCTCGAGCGTGCCGTCGGTCGAGCCCGAATCCACCGCAACGATCTCGGCAGCCAACCCCCGCACGCTCTCGAGCGTCCGGCCGATGGTCGCCTCGTTGTTCTTGCACACGATCGCCACGCTGAGCGACGCGATGCCCGACGGCGCGTCCACCGCCCGCTGCGCGGGCGGCAGATCGATGCCAGCGAGAATCTGTTGGGCGTCCTGGATCGGCATGCATCGGCACGATCGCCCGCCCGGCCCGGCGTGTCAACGCGCCCGCTAGGCTCGCACCGTGGCCCCCCCACCGACCATCCAGACCAGCCTGCCCACAGCCGCCCGATGCCGGCGCCAGGCCGATCCGGACATCCACTGGCCCGACGCGATCGCGGCGCTCGCGCACAAGCGCGTGCTCAAGCGCTCGGCCGCGGGGCTGGTCATCGCGGGCACCGCGCCCCACGGGCCGGCGGTCGTCGTCAAGGTCCGCCGGCTGCCCGGCGCGAAGGGCACGATCCGGGCGCTGCTCGGCGTGACCCCCCTGGCCCGCGCCTGGCGGACCGCGTGCCGCCTGCGGACCCTGGGCGTCGCGACCGCCGAGCCCCTCGCACTGCTGGCCGGGCGCGATGGGCAAGGCCGCGTCGACGTGCTCGTGCTGCCCGAGATCGCCGGCCGCACGCTGCTCGATCGCCTCGCCGACCGCGACCTGCCCGGCGCGGCCGAGCGCGCCGCGGCCGAGCAGCTCGCCGGCATGATCGCGACGCTCGCACGCCACCGCCTGACCAACCGCGACCACAAGCCGAGCAACATCATCGTCGACGACGCCGGCCGCCCCACGCTGCTCGACGCCGAGCTGCGCACCGCCTCCCCCGCCGCAGCAGCCGCACGCATGCTCGCATCGCTGGCGATCGAGCCGGCGGGCGTGGGCGTGGCGATCCCCCCCGCGCTCGCCGCCCGCGTGCTGGCGCGTGTCGCCCGGCGCGTCTCCGAAGCCGGCACCAGCTGCTCGGCCCGCGAGCTCCGCGACGCCGCCCACGCCATCGTCCAGCACCACGGCGACCCCACGCCCAAAGACAACCCGCTCACCGCCCCAGAACCCGCATAGCCAACCCCCATCGCGCAACACCCGATGATGCGCTACCCTGCACCTGCCCATGCCCCCCACCGCGACCAAAGCCAAGTCGAAGAAGCCAGCGGCCAAGAATCGGCCCGCTAAGAAGGCAGGCGCGGGCTCGGCCCGGACTGTCGGTCCTGACCACAAGATCCCCGCGAAGAAGGGCTCGTCCAAGGCACCCGCCAAGGGCAGCGCCCGCATCTGGATCGGCGACTGCCGCGAGAAGCTCGCCGCGATCCCCGAGGTCCGCGCGGGCACGGTCGACCTGGTCTTCGCCGACCCGCCGTTCAACTGGAACCGCGCGTACGACCGGTGGGACGACAAGATGCCCGAGGATGAGTACCTCACCTTCACCGAGGACTGGATCCGCATGTGCGCCCAGGGGCTGCGTCCGGGCGGGGCGATGTGGATCAACATCCCCGACGACTGGGCCGCGGAGATCGTGGTCTATTGCAAGCGGACGCTCAAGCTCCAGATGGTCAACTGGTGCATCTGGCACTACCGCTTCGGGCAGAACACCACCAGCCGGTTCATCAACTCCAAGGTCCACGCGCTCTACTTCATCAAGCCCGAAGCCAAGCCCGAGCACGTGCGCACATGGAACCCCGATCCGATTCTCGAGCTTTCTGACCGGGCCGCGATCTACGCCGACCCGCGCACCGAGACCAAGCGCGACGGCATGCCCGCCCGCCACCGCGTGCCCATGGACGTCTGGTACGGGCAGTTCTGGGGCCGAATCCAGGGCAACAACAAAGAGCGCCGCCACTACCACGACAACCAGCTCCCCGAGGTCTATCTCGAGCGCGTCATCCTCGCCTGCTCCAACGAGGGCGACACCGTGCTCGACCCCTTCACGGGCTCGGGCACCACGGCGGTGGTCGCCCGCGACCACAACCGCAACTACGTCGGCACCGAGTTCAGCGAGGAGAACGCCGGCTTCGCCGCCGAGCGCATCAAGGCGGGCATGGTCCGCACCGCCGGGCTCCGCGGCACCTCGACCGCGATCCACAAAAAACGCAACCTCGCCAACCCCGCCTGATCGCGGGGCCACCGACCCGGCACCGCCCCGCGCGGGCATGAATTTCTTGCGCAAGGCGAGATAACCGCGGGACGATCGGCCTTCTCGGACCGATGCAGGTCGTCCAGTCGCGAGTCCCCGTTCGGCTTCACGCCGGGTGTCGGCCTCGCCGGCCAAGCCCCGTGGAATCTGATCCGTCTTGACCGCACCTTCCGCGTCCCGGCCCATCGACCGACCGATGCACGCCTTCCCGATCCCGCCCGTGACGGGCCACCCACCGAACCCTCGGATTCAATTCCAGATCGCGCGACGGAAATCCACCAGCCGCGCATCCCAATGAACCACACGCAAGCCCCCCGCCCGCCGACCACCAGGCGGACATCCACGGGGGAGGGGATTTCTCACCGATGACGACACTCACGACACAACCCACCACGACCGACCTCGGCTGCACCAACAGCACCACCAGCGATCTGGAGGTCCGAGCCGCCGATCAAGGCGGCTTCTACACCGCCCAGGTCGCCTGCGGCAGCATCAACGACCACACCGCGCCCGAGTTCCAGGACCTCATGGCCGGCGTCGTCAAGCGGGCCGGCGGCAACGTCGCGATCTCCATGGGCGGCGTCGGCACGATCTCCAGCGCCGGGCTGAGCACCCTCGTCGCGATCGCCCGCGAGTGCGCCGAGCTCGGCGGCAAGTGCGTCCTCCACGACGTGCCCGACGACATCGCACGCATCATCCGCACCACGCACCTCGACAAGGTCGTTCCCATCGCCAAAGGCCTCGACGACGCCAAGAAGATCCTCAGCCCCCACCGCAAGCGAGGCGCCTTCGCACGACTCCTCGGCAACTGACCCAAGCAAGGCATCGGGGCATCGAGGCACCGAGCCGAGCACGAGAACACAGCACACCCTCGCCACTGGCCCGCACCCGCGGGTCAGTGTCGTTTTGGGGACATTCCCGCCGGCCGACCGACCGCCCGGCCCTCGACCGTGAGCGTCGCGCGCGACCGCCGCTTCTTCCGCTTGGGCAGCACCACCGGCACGATCTTCCGCAGCAGATACACAAGCGCCCCGAGCGCGAGCAGCGTCGCGACCCAGAACTGCCAGTCACCCACCGGGAACGAGCTGGCAATCGCTTGGGCGATCACAGGGCTCACGAGACCAGCACCATCAACTGGAACACCGCCACGCCCGCGACGTAGGCCAGCCCGCCCATCCACGCGAGCTGCAACATCGCCCACTTCGCCCCGCCCGCCTCGCGCGCGGTCACCGCGAGCGTCGGCAGGCACTGCATCGCGAGCACGTAATAGACCAGCAGCGCCCACGCGGCCGCGGGGAAGAACAAGAGCGCGCCATCGTCCCGCGTGGCGCCCGCGATCTCGTCGAGCACGCCCTCGGCCTCGGCGTCGTCCTCGCCCGCGATGACCACCGCCATCGTGCTGACAAAGACCTCCCGGGCCGCGAAGCTGGTGACGATGCCGATGCTCAGCCGCCAGTCGGCACCCATCGGCGCAAAGATCGGCTCGACCGCCTGCCCGAGCTTGCCAGCAAACGAGTTGCGCACCGATTCGATGGCGTGCTCGCGCTCGAGATCATCGACCGCTGTCGACAGCTGTTCCAGCTCTGCGAGATGTCGCTCGAGTGCCGCTGGTGATGCTGGTCGAATCAGGATGTTCTTTTCCACGAACGCCGCACGCGCATCGATCAACGCCTGCGACTCGGCCGTCTTCGGATACGCGCTCATCCACCACAGCACGATCGAGATCGCCAGAATCACCGTGCCCGCCTTGCGCAGGAACAGCCAGCCACGCTCGATCGCCTCGCCCACCGCGCGCTTCACGCTCGGCATCGTGTAGGTCGGCAGCTCCATCGCCATCGGCACGCTCGGACCCCGCAGGATCGTCCGCCGCGCAATGAGCGAGCTGACCAGCCCCGCAACGATCCCCAGCGCGTAGCAACCCATGAACGCCAGCGCCGCCTTCGCCGCCGAGTCGGCAAACAGCAAGCCCGTGAGCATCACGTACACCGGAATCCGCGCGGTGCACGACATGAACGGCGCGACCAAAATCGCGGCCAGCCGCTCGCGACGGTCCGGAATCGACCGGCACGCCATGATCCCCGGCAGCGCGCACGCGTGGCTCGACAGCATCGGCACGAACGCCTGCCCCGGCATGCCGAACGGGCGAAGCACGCGGTCCATCACGAACGACGCCCGCGCCAGATACCCCGTGTCCTCGAGCAGCGCGATCAGGAAGAACAGGATCACGATCTGTGGCAGGAAGATGACCGTTGCGCCCACGCCCGCGATGACGCCGTTGGCGAGCAGGTCGGTCAGGATGCCCGCGGGCAGGGCCGACTCGACCGTGCCCGCCAGGTTGCCAAAGACGCCGTCGATCCAATCCATCGGGTACGCGGCGAGGCGGAAGATCGTCCAGAAGAGCCCGCCCATGATCGCGACAAAGACGCCAAGCCCGAGCAGCGGGTGCGTGAACGCGTGGTCGAGGCGGTCGGTCAGCGAGGCGCTCGCCTCACCCTGGTCGGCCGCGCCCATCGCGACGCTCACGCGGTCGGCCCACGCCTCGGCCCCGTCCATGCCCGGCGCGGGCGTGTCCTTCGGGATGGCCGCCTTGGTCATCGCGCGGGCGAGATCGTCCAGCCCCTCGCCCGTGCGCGCGCTGCACACGACCACGGGCACGCCGAGCGTCTCGGCGAGCACGTCCTCGTCGGCGTGGATGCCCCGCTTGCGCGCCACGTCCACCCGGTTGAGCGCCACGACCATGGGCAGCATCCGCCGCGCCGCCTCCGCAACAAGCACCAGATTCCGCGGGATGTTCGTCGCGTCGACCACCACGCACACCGCGTCGGGCGCGCTGACCACCTCGCCCCCCGGCGCGGTCGTGCCCGCGAGCACGCCCCGGCAGATCGCCGACTCAGACGAATCGAGCTCGAGCGAGTAGACGCCGGGCAGGTCGGTCAGGTGCGCGTCGGCATGGCGGACGTGGCCCGTGCGCGCGTCCTGGGTCGTGCCCGG
>CAYQAD010000032.1:0-13932 GCA_964415125.1 uncultured Phycisphaeraceae bacterium
CTGGCGACCCCCGCTTGTCGCCAGCCAGCCCGGAGTCGCCGGTCGCTCAGCCGACCGGCACGAGGGCTCCCGAAATCGCCCATCTGGCATCTCGTGGAGAGGCTGTGGGCGGTTGAGGATCGTGCGTGCCGAGGCTACCTTGACCCCACACCCGTGCGGTTCTCGGTGCCCGCCGAGCGCCGACCACGCCGCATGGGCATGCGACCCCATCTTCCGCCGACGCAGGCGGAGACCTACCGGGGATCGCTCCAGCACGTGGCCCACCCGCCAACCCCCACGCCGAGCGTGGGATGACGTGCCCGCGAGAACCGTGGGCCACCGGAGGCAATCGCCGCTATGTCAGCCAACCGCACCCGCCGCGCGTTCTCCTCGCTCACACGCAAGCTGCGCAACCCCAAGTCCACGCGGCAACTCGCCGACCGTGCGGGGCAGACCATGCTCGAGCCGCTCGAGGAGCGCAAGCTTCTCTTTGCGCTGACGATCGGTGCCGATGGCGTCGCAGCGTCCGCCACCGTGGGCTACGCGATCCCACAGCTGCTCAGCCTCGTCGATGTCGAAGCGCCGGGGGAGCCCGAGATCATCGAGCTCAACTTCGACGGCATCGAGGACGTGGGGCGGATCACCAACTCGCAGATCATCGGCGACAGCAACGTCGCCATCATCTTGGGCGGTCCGATGGGGTCGGGGCTGAGTATCCCCAATCCCCCGTCGTCGATCGAGCTTGTGCCGCAGGGCGTTGATGTCGAGACCGAGCGTCTCCGCGTCCGCCTCGACGATGCCGGCGAGGCGATCACGTTCGGCGAATCGGGCGATCTCCAGGACGGCCAGGCGCCCCAGCTGAACCTACTTCGCCCCGTCCAGAGCGCGTCGTTCAGCCTTGCGGGCTTCGACGCGGCGAACATCCGCCTCGAGCTTCTGCTCGGCGGCGAGGTCATCCAGACGATCTCCGGCACCGACGGCTGGGCAAGCATCCTCACCGCGGGGACGCTTGCCGACGGCACCTTCGTTGTGAATGAAAGCGTTGCGGGTGGCAACTTCTCGGCGTTCCGATTCGTCGCAAGCCCCGGCCAGTTGTCGGACTTCTTTATCGACGACATCTTCCTCACCCGTGCCGACCTGGGCGCCTCCGCTCGCGTCGCCGAGCGGATCGCGGGCTTCCAGGTGTTTTTCTCCGGCCCGGTTGGCGCAACGGTTCAGTTCTTCGATCTCTACGGCCGGTCGATGGAGAACACCTTCGACGTCGGCGAGGTCGACGGACTCGACGGCGTCGTGCTGCTCGATCTCGACGGCAACGGCGTGCCCGACTTCAACGACGGCATTGGCCGGATCGTCATCTCCGGCGCGGACGAGACCACCGTCCTCAGGATTTCCGGCGGCACCATCGAGAGCGCCACGGAGAACGACGACGATCCACGCACGGTCTTCAGCGGCCGGTTCATCTACACGCCGACCGACGGCTTCATCGGCACGTACGACGACTTCGAGGCCTCGGGGTTTGCGTTCGTCGTTGACGGTGGCAGCGGCGAAGATCCGACGGTCCAGGGGCTGCCGCCGGGTCCTGGTTCGGTCATCATCGGTTCGCCCTTCGTGCGCGGCGAGCAGCCCGGCAACAACGACTACGACCCCGATCCGGATGCGTACGCACCAGACCAGGTGGCGAACTACAACATCGGCGCATCGTCCAGCTACAGCCGATCCGAGCAGGGCATCTTCGTCCAGGACGGCTCGACGATGGGTGCGATCAACATCCACGGCATGCTGTTCGGCTCGTCGGCGTTCAGCTCGTCGCTGGGCACCCTCGCGGTGGGCCAGCTCTACGGCTCGGTCGGCGTGCAGGCCGACCTGGGCCAGCTGATCGTTGCGGGCGACGCGGGCGTCTGGACCATCGACGAGGACGCGCCGACCATCCGCGCGGGCGGCCTGGGCGACCCGAACTCCTTTACCACCGGCTCGGCGCTCGTCGTCGGGCGCACCGCCCGCGAGGTCGCCATCGGCGGCAAGAGCAGGCTCAACGTCACCGTCGAGGGCGATATCTCCGACCCCTCGCTCACCGGGCTCGACCAGCTCAACTACTTCGAGCGCGAGTTCATCAGCACCGTCTCGCCCTTCGACGATGGCGGCGAGACCTCCGTCTTCGATCGCACCTACCGCACCTTCTCGAACCAGAGCTTCGACCCCAACGACTTCTCTTTCGTCAACCCGCTGTACGTGTTCGGCGAGAACCCGTCCCGCAACGACGCGATCCTCAGCGCCGAGTACGTGGGCGGCCTGACCAGCGCCGTGACCATCTTCGGATCGCTCGGCGGGTTCGACAACATCTCCAGCCAGGACGCCGCGGACGTCTACGCCTTCGCCAGCGACGGCCAGACGCCGCTCGCCTTCCAGGCGTCGGGCAACGTGCTGCTGACCATCCGCGACGTCGACGGCCGGGTGCTCGCGTCGCCCAACGTCGCCGATCGCGGCTTCTTCGGCGGCACCGGGTTCAGCAGCGGTGTGATCGAGTTCACGTCCAACGCGCCCGGCGTGTACTACATCGTCGTCACCAGCACGGCCGGCGCGGACGCCGCGAGCGGCGCGGTCGGCTACTCCGTCGACGTGCTTGGCATCAAGCCCACCACGTTCGGCTCGTACCGCGTCGCGGGCGGCTCGCACGCGAACACGATTAACGTGCAGAGCGGCGACATGGGCTCGGCGCGCATCGGCACCGGGTACGTCTCCTACACGGGCGGCGAGACCGACTCGCTCAGCATCATCAACTCCGACAACGACGAGGGCGACGCCGAGAACATGATGCGGCTGTTCTCGGGCAACTACAGCGTCGCGGGCACGCTCTACGGCCTGATCTCGGGCTCCGACCTCGAGGCCGGCGATCCCTCCACCGGCGCTCGCATCGGCTCCACCAGCATCATCACCGGCGCCGACTTCGGTGCCCTTGAGGTCGGCGTCTCGCCCGTCGCGGGCATCGCGCCCAACGAGGGCGACGTGGGCGACCTGCTCCTCCAGGCGGGTCGAAACATCGGCGTGCTCGATGTCCGTGGCAGCATCGGGTGGTCTTTTGAGGACACGTCCGCCGTGCCCGGCACCACCGGCTTCACCACCATCATCGCGGGTGCCGCCGGTGCAGGCGGTGATCTCGGCATGTTCCGCGTGGGCGGCATCGTCAACGGCCCCTCACTCTCGATCTCGATTCCCGACAACGGCACGCTCGGGGCCTTCCTCGTCCAGCAGGACCTCCCCCTTCTCGGCGACGGGCTCTTCCCCTTCAACGGCATCACGGGGCAAACCAACATCAGCACCGGCTTCGGCGCCGACGTGCGCTTCGTGACCACGCCTCAGGTCGACGGCAACAACTCCAACAACAACATTCTCCCCATCCTCGCCAACACGCCCCTCGAACTCGTCGACGACGGCGGTGCTCGCGTCACGTTGCAGGTGCTGGGCTCCACCCGCGCCGGGCAGCTCGGCTTCGTGCGACTTGTTCCGATCAACAACTCGCTCGGCGTCGCGATCGCGCAGGTTGTCATCGACCTCTCGGGCGGCGAGCGCCTCGACATCATCGGCAACGGCCCGCAGTCCGACACGGTCTCCATCGGCGAGATCATCGTCACGGCCTCCTCGGGCGGCGCAGCCGTCCGCATCGACGGCACCGCCGAGGTCGACGTCTGGCGCATCACCCAGACCGACACCGCCGCGTTCCAGCAGATCGAGCAGTTCTCGCCCAACGGCGACATCGTCGCCATCGACATGGCCCAGCTGCAGGTCGCCCGATTCGCCACCGGCGACCTCGGCCGCACCGAGACCGTCGAATGGGGCCCGCGCCTCATCGGCCCGTTCCTCGGCGTCAACGGCACCGGCGTGAACACGCAGGTCGGCGGCGCTCTGGGCTACAACGGCGCGGTCAACAACGACAACTTCAACGGCGGCACCTTCCGGCCCGTCGCCGATGCGCCCGACGCCGCCGATGGCAACTACCTCTCCGACCAGGGCGCCCTCTTCGACGGCTGGCTCAACGGCCTCGTCGTTCGCACCGGCTCCGTCGACAACGTCACCGTCGGTGGCGCGATCGGCGATGTCATCCTCCAGGGCGAGGGCACCGGCATCATCGACGTCATCGCCAACGCCGACGGCGTCACACCCACCGGCGAGTTCGACGGCCTCATCGGAACCATCTATGCGGACATCATCAACAACGTCGACATCGGCGATGGGCTCGTCGGCTTTGGCATCGGCCCCTTCGCAGAGGCCGGCATCTTCGCCGCCGACGACCTCGTCCAGGTCGTGGGCGGACGCATTCCAGGCGCCGATATCCGCGGCGTGATCGGTGCCTTCAACCGGACGATCGGCTTCGTCACGCTCACCACGAGCCCCGACAGCGTCAGCACCCGCACCACCGCGATCAACGAGCCCATCGGCGTGGGCACCGTCCAGCTGGTCGGCGGCGGCGACTTTGTCAACGCCCAGATCCTCGCCTCCACACTGACCTTCTTCTACAGCGCGACCTTCGCGGGCAACGGCGGCGTCAACAGCGCCACGGTCAACAACATCCTCGGCACCGATGCCAGCTTCATCGGCTCCCAGATCGATGCCAACGACATCGTCAACGTCGACCTGACCAACGGCATCTGGGATGGCTCCGAGGCCCGCGCCGGCGGCGATATCACCGTTATCCGCGCCGCCGAGTTCCGCAACTCCTCGCTCACCGGCCTGCCCTCCGAGATCACCACCAACATCATCACCGCCGGCGAGAACATCGGCACGATCGAGACCGCCGCCCAGGCTGGCGACATCAGCGACCTCACCGTCGACACCAACGGCAGCCTCACCGGGCGCCTCGCGGCCCGCAACATCACCCGCCTCTCCTTCGACGCGGACAACTTCGTCAACGAAGTCAACACGACCGGCGAGCTCCGCGGCTCGCAGTTCGCCACGGGCAGGCTGAACAACCTCTTCTCCGCGGGCGACGTGCGCACGACGACCATCTCCGTGGCGGGCACCGCCCAGCGCATCCGCTCCAACGGCTCGTTCCTCAACACCTCGATCAACATCACCGGGCCCGACAGCCGCCTCGTCGAGCTGTCCGCGGCCGGCGCGTTCACGGGCAGCGTGACCTCGGCCGGCGCGATCAGCACGATCCGCACCGAGTCCGGCGACATCGTCGGCTCGATCGAGACGACCCGCGGCGCCGCGACGGTCGGCACCATCGAGGCCGCACGCGACCTGCGCATCGACGCGATCTTCCTCGCGTCGGTCAACCGCCTCGCGGCCGGCCGGCACATCGGCTCGCAGGGCACCACGGACGTCATCGTGGTCCGCGGCTCGCTCGGCACGGTCGCCGTGCCCGACGGGCAGCTCTACTCCGACATCCGCGCCAACCGCTCCATCGGCAGCGTCACCGTCGGCCGGGGCACCAGCGCGCCGGGCCGATTCGATCTCGGCGGCGGCTCGATCGTCTCCTTCAGCCGGATCAACAACGTCACGGTCAACGGCGACTTCGACGCCGACATCATCTCCTACGCCGGCGGCATCGGCACCGTCCGCATCAACAACGGCTCGTTCCTCCCGGGCAACATGATCACCGCCTTTGATGGCAGCATCACCGAGGTCATCATCGACTCGGGCCACCTGCTCGGGAACATCCACGCCGATCAGAGCATCTTCACCGTCCGCGTGATCGCCTCGGCCGACGGCGTGTTCGGCGACATCGGCATCAACCCCGCGCTCTCCGCGGGCGTGGCGGCCGACGCCTTCCGCAACCAGCTGCCCTCCACCGCGTTGATCTCCACCGAGATCAACGGGCCGCGCATCACCGCCAACGTCAACATCGGCACCATCGAGACCACCTCGGGCGGCATGTTCGAGGCCTTCATCTACGCCGGCCGGGCGCTCTCCAACGTCAACATCGCCGGCTCGGTCGGCACCGACGGCGCGACCTCCACCCGCGCCAACGTCATCGCCGCGGGCTCCCGCATCACCGCGCTAAACGTCACCGGCAACCTCGCCGACGCGTTCGTCATCGCGGGCGTCGTCGACTTCGGCGAGAACGGCCGACCCGGCGGCGTCGGTCCCAACATCGACACCAACCAACCCGGCACGATCGAGCGCGTCACTGTGGGCGGCGCATCGCGCAACGTCATCGCCGCCGCGGGCGTCACGCCCGGCGTCGACGGCGTCTACGCGACCCTCGACGACCGCATCACCGTCGGCGTCTCGAGCATCCAGAACTTCACCGTCGCCGGCGCCGTCGCGTCGACCGTGCTCATCGCCGACTCGCTCGGCGCCCAGCCGACCGCGGACGCACGCTTCGTCCGCCTCGGCGAGAACACGCCGCTGACCGACGACCGCATCTTCAACGGCATCGGTATCCCGGGCACCGCCGTCCCCGCCGGCGCCGTCGGGCTTGCCTTCACCCACCAGGGCACGAGCGGCCGGATCATCTTCAATGGTCCCGGCGACGCCTTCTGGGACGCCGCCGGCGGCCGGGTGGTGCTCGTCAACACCACGCTCGCCTCCACCCTCCGCATCACCACCGACACCAACGTGCTCACCGACTTCGACGTGGTGACCAACGACGACGCCTCAGTCGGCACGCTCAACATCGAGGCGAACCTCCGCGGCTCGTCGAGCATCGTCATCGACGCCTTCGCGGACTCGATCACCATCGGCAACTTCGCGGGCACCGGCAACATCCGCCTGGGCAGCAACGTCCGCGTGCTGAACATGAACGCCTTCCGCGGCGGCACGTTCGACGCCGCGTTCGTCCAGACCCTCAACATCAACGGCGACTACGGCGCCGAGAATCCCGACGTGTTCGGCGAGGTCTCCATCGACCTCTCGGCCGGCGGCACCATCAACATCAACGGCACCGCACGCGGCAAGATCTCCGTCGATCGCGACCTCGGCACCCTCAACATCGACGCGGTCGAGACCTCCCTCATCCGCGTCGGCGGGAACCTGGGCAACCTGCTCACCGGCCCGATGAGCGAGACCCGCGTCTCCGTCGAGAACACGCTGTCCCGCACCGTCATCGCCGGCAACATGTTCGACTCGGCGATCATGCTCGGTGCCGACCTCGGCCGCGACGCCGACTTCGGCGGCACCGGTGTCAACGCCGACACGGTCTCCGCGGGCTTCGCCACCTCGATCGATGTCCAGGGCGACTTCGAGCGGTCCGACATCACCGCCGGCTTCCTCCGCGGGCCCGACGGCTTCTTCGGCACGCCGGACGACTCGGCCTCCCCGGGCCGATCGCTCATCAACCGCGTCACCATCGCGGGCGAGCTCGTCGGCTCCAACGCCAACAGCGAGTCCTACCGCATCGCCTCCACCGGCTTCCTCGGCGATGTGACGATCAACGGCCGCGAGGGCACCGACGAGCGCAACTTCGCCATCGTCTCCACCGACGCCGTCCCCGTGCCCGTGCAGGTCGAGGACATCACCGTCACGACCGAGGGCGGCCTCGCGGTGGCGCGCATCCAGTTCAACCAGGCGGTCAACTCCGCGACACTCGTCTCGGCGCTCTCGATCGCCGAGGTCCGCAACGGCGGGCTCACCCAGATCCTGCTCGCGGCCGGCACCGACTACACGCTCACCGCCGACAGCACCACCTCCGTCGCGACGATCACCTTCGCCCGCGACATCACGCAGCGTGACCTGCTCGACGCGATCGCCGGCCAGCCCGGCCCGGGCGTCTACCGCTTCTCGCTCGACGCCGACCTGCTCCGCGGCGCGGTCTCGACCCAGCTGCTCGATGGTGACGGCGACGGGTTCGCCGAGGCGGGCGACGACTTCTCGCAAGACGCGATCATCGGCGATGCGGGCGACCGCATCACGCCGCAGATCATCAGCGTCAGCGAGTTCGCGGGCCTCGTCACGCGACAGATCGACCTGTTCGCCCCGATCGACCTCGACGTCGTGCTCGACAGCAACACGGCGCCCGACGGCCTGCCCGATGCCAACCGCTCCTTCACCATCACCGGCGCGATCGGCGACAACGCGGACCACGGCGTGAACACCTTCCGCGCCGCCGGCGATGTCGACGTCTACGCACTCACCCTCCAGGCCGGCCAGATCCTCCGCTTCTCCGAGCTGGCGGGCTCCGCCACCGCGGCGAACATCAATCTCTACGACGAGTTCGGCAACGTCTTCGGCTTCGACGACCTGTTCTTCCGCGACCAGGGCGCGTTCCTGCCGGCCTCGGAGCGCCTCGACAGCACGGGCGAGATCGTCGACGACGGCCAGCCCACCACCACCTTCAATCTGCTCGTCCGCGAGACCGGCCGATTCTTCCTCATCATCGGCAACACGCCCTTCGACGCCTTCGAGCTCGGCGTGGTCTCCGAGGTCGACGCGGCGCTGGGCAACACCGGGCCCTACAGCTTCAACCTCGAGATCTTCGACGACGGCAACACCGGCTTCGCCGGCGACACCGACTCGGGCGACGGCGCCCCGGTCGTTGAGGCGCCCGTCTCGCAGGCCTTCGCGGGCATCGACGGCACGCTCAACACCGCCGACGACCTCCAGCAGGTTGTCATCGGTGCCTTCCGCTTCGGGCTCAACGCCGGGGCCGACGGCATCAAGGGCACCGCCGACGACGTCGTCTCAGGCAACAACGGCTCCGGCATCGTCTCGACCCGCGCCAACGGCCGGGTGACGACCTCCGTCTCCGGCGCGATCGGGCCGGGCGGCGCATCGGGCGTGCCCTCGGCGGTCTTCCCCGATGCCGATGTTTTCCACCTCAACAACGGCCAGGCGATCCAGCCCGGCACGCGCTACCGCATCACCGTCAAGCTCAACGAGCTCGGCTCCGACCTCGGCTCGGGCCTCAACGCCGCGGGCAGCGCCGGCGATGTCCAGTTCGCCATCTTCGATACGACCAGCGCGACCGCCATCGACGACGCGATCCTGCTGCTCAGCCCGTCGGACTTCTCGGCCAATGGCGGCACGCCCGGCATCATCGCCGACAACGGCGTGAACTCCTACGGCTACGACGCCAACGGCGACTTCTTCATCGACATCCGCCTCCCGGGCCGCGTCGACGCGGGCGACACCACCGCCGGCACCTACGCGGCCTACATCCAGGGCGTCTTCAACGCCAACTACCGCCTCGAGATCGTCAACCTCGGCATCGCCGACCGCGCGACACGCCAGGCCCAGAACGTGCTCATCGAGACCGACGGCGGCACCGTCGAGTGGCTCCGTGCGTTCGGACTCGATCAGCAGCTCCTCGAGTTCAGCGCCGACACCATCGGCATCTCGGGCACCGCGTCCAACGGCCAGGAGATCGACGACTTCCTCGTCGACTACATCGTCTCGAGCCTTAACGCGCTCTTCGACGCGTCCGACCTCGCGATCACGGTCTCGTCCAACCCCAACGACTTTGAGTTCCAGGACTTCTCGACCGTCTTCCTCACCGGCAGCGCCGATCCCGCGGCCGTCTTCTCCGACGCCGCCTTCGGCTTCGTCAACGTCTTCAACCCATTCACCTTCGGCACAGACTTCTCGCAGACCTTCGGCGTCAGCCAACGCTCCGACCCGCTCAACACCGATCGCACCGACGAGGCGGTCGTCTACATGCCCGCGTTCAGCGGCCTGGGCTTCACCGTCAACGACGCCAGCATCACCGGCCTCGGCGACGCGCTCACCGCCGCCGTCGGCCGACGCATCGGCGAGCTTGTCGGCCTCCGCATCACCGCCGACCACCTCGTCTTCGAGGAGCTCGGCGTCTTCGACATCATGTCGGCCGACTCGGTCACGCGTCGACCGGCCTCGAGCATGTACGAGATCTCAGACTCGCGCCGCTTCCTCTCGGGTCTCAACGACTCGATCGGCGATACCAACTTCTACCTGGGCCAGACCATCGACCTCGCCCTGCTGTACCGCTACATCGGCCGCGCCTGATCCGTCCATCTATCTACGCCTTCATCCCACCACGCGCACACCACACGCCCCGTCATCGCGACGGGGCGTGTGTTTCGTCGTACCCGCAAAGGGATGCCGGGCCGCGGCGCTCAGCCCGCGTTGCGCATCGACTCAACCCGCTCGATCAGCGAGCTCAGCCACTCGTCGGCCTCGCGCACGCGCCGCGTGAGCTCGCGCATCGGTAGCTCCACGGCCTCGCGCAGCGCCGCCTCGCGCTCGCCGATCGCGACCTGCTCGGCCGCGCTCGCCTCGCGCAGCGCCGCGAGCCTTGCCTCCAGCGCCGCCAGCTCGCCGCTCAGCGTCTCGAGCCGCTCGGTGGCGATGGGCGACGAGACGCGCTCGGCGATCTCGGCCGTCGCGCCCGCCGCGTCCTTGATCTGCTCGAGCATGCCGTCGATCGCCTGGCGTTCCTGGGCGGCGCTCAGCACGATGTCGGTCATGCTCGCCCGCACCTCGTCGGCCCGTGCCGCCTGCTCGGCGACCTTCGTGGCCGCGCGGTTGGCGCGGGTGACGGCCTTGGCGAGGTCCGCCTTCGCCTTGCCGGCCTGCTCGGCGAGGTCGGCCACGCCGGTGGTGTGGTCCTCGATGGTCGAGGCGCGTCCCTGGGCGTCGGCGATCGCCGACTCGAGCTGCTCGCGCGCCGCGCCACCCCGTTTGGCAGCGTCCGTCGCGAGGGCCGCCAGCTGCGTGGCCGCCTCGGTCACCGCTGACTCCACGCGCCCGTGCACGCTCTCGCCGGTCGTCTCAAGATCGCCTTTGGCAGACTGCAGCCGGGTGATCACGTGCTCGTCGAGGCGCGCCAGCGCCGCGTCGACCGTCGCCTGCACCTTCGCCTCGACCTTGCCCGCCTGCTCGGCCGCCGCGTCGAGTCGCGCGAGCATCGCCTCGGCGCGCGTCGCCGCAGCCTCGAGCCGATCCGCGGTCGACTCGGCCTTGTCGGTCCGCTGCCGGAGGGCCGCGGTCAGCTTCTTGGTGGTGTCGCCGATCCCCGAGATCGCCGAGTGCGCCCCGCGCAGGGCCTGGGCCTCGCCGCTTGCGCCCTCGATGAGGGCCCGAAGCTCGGTCGCAAACTCCGAGAACGCCCTGGCATCGACCACACGCGGGGAGAGGAAGACCTCCTCGATCACTGCCTCGGCACGTCCCGCGTCCGCGCGTGCGTCGGGCCCGCCCGGGCCGGCCTTCACGCCCTTGGTTTGCACACCAGTCGCCATTGTCGCACTCCGTGCGTGGTCACCGCCCGCTCCGTGGGCGCTCGCCAAAGGGTACCGTCGGCCGGGCGCGTGCGAGGCCTGCACAATCCGGCCCCCACGCCCCCGTACACTAGTGCGTGCCCAGCGGTCCCAAAAAGCGTCGAACGTCTCCCGCCGAGCAGTCCGAGGCCGCGGCCCGCATCGCGCCGTGCCGCGACAGCAGCAGGGGGCCGCGCATCCAGCGTCTCCTCGCCGACGCGGGTGTCGCCTCTCGCCGGGCGTGCGAGGAGCTGATTCTGGAGGGCCGCGTCGAGGTCAACGGCGTCCCCGTCGTCGACCTCCCGCTCTTCATCGACCCCGATCGCGACACCGTCCACATCGACGGCAAGCCCATCCAGCTCAAAGCCGAACGCCACATCTACATCCTGCTCAACAAGCCGCCGCGCACGCTGACCACCGTCGCCGACGAGCCCGGCGCCGACCGCCGAACCGTGCTCGATCTCGTTGAGCACCCAAGCCGGGCCCGCCTCTTCCCCGTCGGCCGATTGGACTACGACACCACCGGCCTCCTCCTGCTCACCAACGACGGCGAGCTCGCCAACCGGCTCACGCACCCACGCTTCGGCGTCGAGAAGACCTATCGCGCCGTGGTCAAGGGGCTCATCCACGACGAGGACACCCAGCGCCTCGAGCGCGGCATCTACCTCGCCGAGCGCCGCGAGGGCCACACCGTCGGCGCCGCGCGCACCGCCCACGTGCAGATCCACGTCGTCAAGCGCGACCGCGACCGGTCCACACTCCAGATCACGCTCAAGGAAGGCCGAAACCGCCAGGTCCGCCGCATGCTCGCGTCGGTGGGCTGCCCCGTGAAGCGCCTCGAGCGCATCGCGATGGGCCCGCTCGAGCTCAAGGGCATCGCCCGCGGCAACTGGCGCGAGCTCACCCAGCCCGAGATCCACGCCCTCCGCCGCGCCACCCGCAAGCCCAACGCCGGCAAGCCCAACGCCGCAACGTCCAGCTCCGCAAACCCAAGCTCTGGCAAGCCAAGCTCCGCAACGCCCAATACGAAACGGTCACCGAGCCGCGCCCCCGCATCGCGCAGCGCCACCCCCCGCCCGCGCACGGGCCCACGCCGACCCTCCCGATGAGCGAGCACGAGACCAACCCAAATCCCAACCGAGGTCCCGGGCCAAGTCCCGGGCCAGATCCCGCGCCCGATCACGCAGCCGAGGTCGCGCGCAGCGACTCGCGTGACGCGTTTCCCTCGACGAAGCGGGCGCACAACGCGCTGCGCATTGCACGCGCCGCCGCGCGGGACATTTGGTCGACCCAGTTGCCACGCATGGCCGCGGCGCTCGCCTACCGGACGATCTTCAGCCTGATCCCCGTGCTGGTGATCGGCTTGGTCGTCCTCGGCGCGTTCGCCTCCGACGAGCAGAAGACCGACGCGGTCAACCAGATCCTCGAGTTCACGGGCATCAGCGACATCGCTGTCGATGATGCCGCCGCGACAGATGCCAGCGCCACCGAGGGCGCCACCGAGGGTGACGCCACGGGCGAGGCGACTGGCGCGCCCGCCGCCGACGCCGCCCAGTCCCAGCGCCTCGACGAGTGGATCCGCTCGCTGGTCGACAAGGTCTCGGGCATCAAGTTCGGGGCGATCGGTCTGGTTGGCCTCGCGACGCTGTTCTACGCCGCCATCTCGATGCTCGTCGAGATCGAGAAGTCCGCCAACAACATCTTCCACGCGCCGTCCGGGCGATCCTGGGCACGCCGCGTCCCCCTCTACTGGACGCTCATCACACTCGGCTCGGTGTTTCTCATCGCGACCTTCGCGGTCGGCGAGCGCGTGCAATCGACGCTGCAGAGCGCGCTCTCTGTCGACGACGGCGGCTCGCTCACCGCCCTGGCGATCTCCTACGCCGTCACCACGATGATCAGCACCGTCCTGCTGCTCATCGTCTACACGACGATGCCCAACACCAAGGTCCGCCTCCGCCCCGCCTTCGCCGGCGCGGTCATCGGCGCGATCCTCTGGGAAGCCGGCAAGTGGGGCTTCACGACCTACCTCGAGTTCTCGACCAACTACGCCCGCCTCTACGGCTCCATCGCGATCATCCCCATCTTCCTCCTCTGGGTGTACCTCACCTGGCTGATCGTCCTCTTCGGCTTGCACGTCTCGTACCTGCTCCAGCACGTGCCCGACTGGTCGGGCGGCTCGCGCCGCGGCGACGACGATGGCCCCGCGATCCTCGACCCCGCCTGGGTCGTCGAGGTGCTCGCGGGCGTCGCGCGAGGATTCGCGACCGGCAAGCCCGCCGCGGTCGAGGACATCGCCCGCCGAACCGACCTCGACGAGCGCCTCGTGCTCCGCATCCTCGAGTCGCTGACCCAGGCCGGCCTCGTCCACCGCGTCGAGGCGGGCGAGGACGAGGACCGCTTCACGCTCGCGCGCGGCCCGGCCGACATTCGCGCCGACGAGGCCCTCCGCGTCGGCCACGCCCTCGCCGGCGGCTCGCGTGATCTCGCCCAGCACACCGCCCTCAGCCGACTCCGGGCCGCCGAGGTCAGCGTCGCGGCGGGATTGTCACTCGAAGACCTCATCCGCCCGGCCTAGCCCGCCCGCGACGCGACGAGCCCCGGGGCCGGGCCAACAATCCCGACCCATGACCCGCACGCGGCACCAGCCCCGGATCCTCGCCACGCTCACGCTCCTCGCCGCGGCCACCCTGACCGGCTGCTACGAGCGCACCGTGAGCACCAAGGGCCTCGGCTCGGAGACCCGGCCCGTCGAGGAGCCCTACGCCGAGGACTGGCCCTTCTC
>CAYQAD010000033.1:0-13816 GCA_964415125.1 uncultured Phycisphaeraceae bacterium
CACCTGCTGGGCCCGCCCGCATCGTGGACCGCCCACGCGATCGCCCTCTCCGCAGCGGTAGCTGTCGGTGGCGTCACGGTCGCCGCGGGTGCCGCGCTGCTGCGCATCCAGGAACTCCGCTGGTTGCTCGCCCGCTCGGCCCGCTAGACTCGCGCCGCCCCGCACCGTCGCGGGCCCGTCCTACCGCCCACGTTCTGGAGCATCCCAATGCGTCAAGCCACCCGCCGTTTCGCCGCCCTCCTCGGCACGTTCGTGCTCTCCGCGTCCTTCCTCGCCCTCCTGCCCGGCTGCAACGCCGTCGAGGGTGCGGGCAAGGACCTCCAGGAGGCATCCGAAAACACCAAGGAAGCCTTCAGCAACGACGACTGAGCCAGCCCCCACCCTCGCACATCGCACGCCATGCCCATCGATCTGGCAGGCAAACCCATCGCGATCACCGGCGCGTCGTCAGGCATCGGCCTGGCGACCGCTCTCGCGTGCGCCGAGGCGGGCATGCCTGTCGCCCTCGCCGCCCGCCGCGCCGATCGGCTCGATGACGCCAAGCGGCGCATCGAGTCGGCCGGCGGCCGGGCGACCACCTTCACCCTCGACGTCACCGACGCCGACGCCGCAGCCCGCTTCATCGACCACACCGTCGAGCACTTCGGCTCGGTCTACAGCGTCTACGCCAACGCCGGCTTCGGCTTCGAGCGCCCCCACCACGAGACCACACGCGAGGACCTCCGCGCGATCTTCGAGACCAACCTCTGGGGCTCGCTCAACGCCATCGACCCCGCCCTCCCGCGCATGATCGACGCGGGCGCAGGGCACGTCATCCTCTGCGCCTCCTGCCTATCCAAGATCGGCATCCCGTACTACGGCCCATACTGCGCCACCAAAGCCGCCCAGGACTACCTGGGCCGAGCCATGCGCCACGAGCTCGCGCCCAAGGGCGTGCACGTCTCCACCGTCCACCCCATCGGCACCCGCACCGAGTTCTTCGACGAGGCCAAAGCCCGCTCGGGCGGCAGCTCGCTGATGGACCGCACACCCAGCGCCGCGATGCAATCGCCCGAGCGCGTCGCCCGCGCGATCGTCAAATGCCTCCGCAAGCCGAAAGGCGAGGTCTGGACGTCCACACCCACCCGCCTCGCGCTGGGCCTGGCCGTCGCCATGCCGGGACTGACCGACTTCGCCCTGCGCAAGATGGTTGCCAAGCGTCGCGCCGACTAGACGCTAGCGCGCAGCCACGAGCAGCACGCACGCGTGCGCCTCGATCGCCCGGCCCTCGCCCACCGCGTCGACCCGCTCGTGCGTCTTGCCCTTGATGTTCACGTCCCGCGTCGCAACGCCCAGCATGCCCGCGACGCGCTCGCGGATCTCCGCCTTCCGAGGCCCGAGCTTCGGCCGCTGGAGCACCACCGTCGCATCGACGTTTCCGATCGCAAGCCCCGCGGACGAGACCCGCCGCACCGCCTCCGCAAGAAAGTCCGCCGAGTCGCGCCCGTCGTTGGCCGGGTCGTTGTCCGGGAACAGCTGCCCGATGTCCGGCTCGCCGATCGCCCCGAGCAGCGCATCGGTGATCGCGTGCAGCAGCGCGTCCCCATCCGAGTGGCTCGCCGGCCCCCGGTCGTGCTCGAACGTCACCCCCCCGATCACCAGCGCCCGCCCCTCGCCCTCGGGCCCGCGGGGCTCGAGACGATGGAGATCCCAACCGTGCCCGATCCGGGGTGCCGCCATCGGCGTATCACCGGTGCCGTCCGTCCCAGCAGCGCCCAACGCTCGTCCCCGTGCGGTCATGCCGGCATCCTAAACCCCCGTCCAGGCCCACGCCCCAAGCCCCACGCCCGATCTGACCGATAGACTCTCTCCCAAGCAACCAACGCCCGGCCGGAGACCCGCCACTATGCCAACGCACGCCCAAACACCCAACCCAAGCGCCGCCCGCTCCATCGCCCGAGCCGCCCTCGCCACCGCGATCGCCACCTCGGCCCTCGCCGCGGTCTCCGCCACCACCGGCTGCGGCCTCGCCTACAAGCCCTACTACCACGAGTCCGGCTCCGGTGCCGCCATCGACCAGTACACCTACGTCTCCCGACCCTGGGAACCCAAGACCATCACCCTCATCGACGTGCGCACCAACGAGCCCGTCTGGACCGTCGACGTCCCCGTCGGCAAGCAGCTCACCATGCGCTTCTACGAGGACAAGAACCCCGAGAACACCACCACGCCCGACAGCATGCGCTGGCAGATCCAGGACGAGGGCACCAAGTTCGGCCACATGGCCAACACCACCCTCGTCCCCCCCGCCGAGGTCCGCCGCATCGACGTCGAGCTCCGCGCCGTGCCCGAGGCACCCCCCGAAGACTTCTAAAGCCCACCCGCGCCCCAGGCGGCGCAGCGACCGCGTCAACGCGAACTAGCCGTCCTTGCCGGGCGAGAGCGCCATCGCGGGCGTCGGTGTCGCGCCGCCCGCCCGCATCGCCCGATCGCTCGCCGCCCGCGCGTGCGGCAAGCCGCTGCCCAGACCAAGCGCCGAGCGAAGCCCCTCGCTCATCTGCAGCACCAGGCTGAACACCAGCGGCACAAGCACCAGCGTGAACACGGTCGACGCGATCAGCCCGCCGACCACCACCGACCCGAGCCCGCGGTACATTTCCGAGCCCGCCCCAGGCATCAGCACCAGCGGCAGCATGCCGCCCACCGACGTCGTCGCGGTCATGAAAATCGGCCGCATGCGCGTGCGCACGCTCTCCACGATCGCGTCGGCGGGTGCCATCGGCTCGATCGCCCCGTCGTCGCTCTCGCCGCGCATGAAGTTCAGCGCCTGATACACGATCAGGATCGCGTTGTTCACCACGATCCCGATCAGGATCATGAATCCCAGCATCGTCAGCACGTCGAGCTGCTGCGGCTGGACCACCGGGTTCGCCGCCGTCCGCGCGTGCACGATCGCAAGACCCGCAAAGCCCCCCACCACCGCCAGCGGCACGGTGAACATGATCACCAGCGGATACAAGAAGCTCTCAAAGAGCGCACACATCAACAGGTACGTCACCGCCAGCGCCCAGATGAACCGCGCGAGCACAAGCTCGGGCTGACCGGTCACGCCAAGCGCAAGCCCCGCGAGCACCGCCGCCAGCAGCGCCGCACCGATCGCCCCGTACACAAAGTCGCCCCCGCCACGCCGACCGCCGCGCACGAGCACGACCACACCGACGATGACCCCCGCGACCATCAGCAAGCCCGCAACCACACGCCCGCCACGCGCCAGCGCCGCGGGCCCCTCTCGTGACGTGTCGCCAAAGAGCGCGGCGGTCACCTCACTCAGCTTCGCGGCCGTGCCCTCCAGATTCACACGCTCGGTCGGGCCGATCAGCCCCGCGGCCCGCGCCGGGCCCACGACCTCCTCCTCGATCTCGCGCATCGTCTGCTCGAGCGGCACGTCGGCAGGCGGCGAGATCTTGATCGTCACGCTCGGCAACTCCTCGATCCGCCGGATCTCCTGCGGCGCCGCGTACGGCTCCACCGACACCACCGTGTCCAGCGGCACCGTCAGACCCGAGGGCGTCGTCACCGGCACGCTCGTGAGCTGCTCCTTGAACTCCAGCCGATCCCCGATCGGCACGACCATCAGATCGACCTTCTCGCCGTTGAGCTCGTAGTCGCCCACGAACGCGCCATCAAACAGCGCCCGCACGGCCGTGCCCACGTCCGCGCTGGTCAACCCCAGCTCACGCCCCGCGTCATTGACACGCACGCGCAGCTCCGGCTGCGTGAGCGAAAAGTTCGCCGGATCGGCCCGAAGATTCCCCGGCCCGTACTTGCCGATCGCAAGGCCGAACATCATGCCCGCCGCGTCGGTGATCCGCCCGAGGTCCGCACCCGACAGCTCGAGGTCCACGGTGTTCCCGCCCTCGATGCCGCTCTGGAAGATCGACCGCTGCTGCGCGCCGCCGTATGAGTCCATCGTCTGCATCGACATCGTCAGCAGCGTCCCGATTGGGATCACCACGTCCGGCACCTCGCTGGTCGCGCCCGCGATCATCGCACCGTTGAACCCCGCGATGAACATGTTGTCGATCGGCACCGGATCAAACGGCTCGGCCGTCGGATCGAACCCATAGATCGGATCGAGCGCCGCCACCGACGCGGGATCATCCAGCGACGCCTTCAGATACGGCTCGAGCGGCGCCTCGATGTCCTGGGCGATCTCCTCCATCTTCTCAACCGAGTACCCCGGCGGGATCAGCAGGAAGCCGAACACAAGGTTCTGGTTGCCCGCCGGCAGGTAATCCAGCGGCGGCGCGAGCCGCATCGCGCCCACCACACTCACCGCCGTCAGCGCCACGATCGCCAGCGGCCGGATCGTCCACCCGCGCCACCCGGTGATTACCCACCGCACGATCCCACCCACAAACCCGTTCACACGCGCCAGCGCCGGCGCAAGCCCAAAGAGCGACGAGAACGCGCGGGCCAGCATCGACTTCTCGCGGTTCGGATCGCCAAGCCAGCGCGCGCACGCCGTCGGAATCACCGTAATCGAGATCACCAGGCTCAGCGTCACGCTCGCCACGATCGCCAGCGCGATATCACGAAACAGCTGACCCGCCTCCTCCTGGATCGTCAGGATGGGGATGAACACTGCCACGGTCGTGAGCGTCGACGCGAGGATCGCGCCCCACACTTCACGCCCGCCGCGGTACGCCGCCTGCATCGCGCTCGCGCCCGCCTGCCGGTGCCGATAGATGTTCTCGAGCACCACAATCGCGTTATCGACCACCATGCCCGTCGCGAACGCGAGCCCCGCGAGCGACACCACGTTCAGCGTCCGCCCGAGCCCGAGCAGCACCAAGAACGTGCCCACCACCGAGATCGGGATCGCAAGCGCGATGATGCCCGTCGACACGAACGATCGCAGATAGATCAGCAGCACCAGCCCGGCCAGCACACCGCCGATGATCAGGTTCTGCCGCACAAGCGCGATCGACGAGTCGATGTACACCGTCTCGTCGTACACCTGCCGGATCCGCAGCTTGTCCCCCACGACCGGATCAAACGTCGGCAGCATCCCCCGCTGCACGTCGTCCATCCGCACGCGCAGCTCGTCCATGATGTCCAGCACGTTCGAGCCCGACTGCCGGATCACGTTCATCGCGATCGCCGGGTGCCCGATCGACCGCACGAACGAACGCTTCTTCTCATACCCAAGGTCCACCGTCGCCACATCACGCACATACACCGGCAGCCCGTCGCGATACGACACGACCGTGCTCAGCACCTGCTGCGGATCGTCGTACTGCCCGACCACACGCACGCGGTAGTCGCGCTTGCCCTCGGCGATGGTGCCCGCCGACGTGTTGCGGTTCGATGTCCGCAAGGCCGTGATGACCTCGCCATACGTCAGCGAGCGCTGCGCGAGCTTGATCGGATCGACCTGCACGCGCACCTCGCGATCGCGCCCGCCGTAGATATTCACCTCCGCCACGCCGTCGATCCGCTCGAAGTACGGCTTCACCTCCCGATCGAGCCGGTCGTACAGCGTCGTCACGCCGAACTGCGGGTACTGCGCCTGGAACTCCTCAGGCAGGTCCACGATGATCCACGCGATCGCGTTGCTCGACGAGCCCTCCGCCGCCTTGATCACCGGCTCGTCGACCTCGTCTGGATAGCTCGGCACCTGCCGCAGCCGATCCGAAACCTCCTGCATCGCGCGATCGATGTTTGTCCCGAGCGTGAACTCCATCGAGATCTCGGCCCCGCCCTCGCGGCTCACCGAGCGCATCGACTTGAGGTTCGACACGTTCTTGAGCCGCTCCTCCTGCTCCTTCGTGATCTCGTCGACCACCTCGTCCGGGCTCCGGCCCGGCCAGTCGGTCGTGATCGTGATGACCGGCCGATCTACCGTCGGCGTGAGTTGCACGGGGATCGCCGTCAGCCCGATCAGGCCGAACATCACCAAGAGCAGCACGCCCACCGTCACCGAGACCGGCCGCGCGATCGACCAACGCACAATGTCCATCGCTTCAGCCTCCCGCCGACGCGGCACCATCGCCCGCCGACGCCTTCTCGCTTCCCGACCCCGCCGAGCCCGCGCTCGGGTTTACCACGTTCAACGGCTGACCCGGAAAGAGCCGCTCGTTGCCCTCGACCACCACCTCCGCGCCCGGCCGAAGCGCAGGCGCACGCACCGCCACGCGAAGCCCCTGCGCAAACAGCCTCTGCACCGGCGCGACCACGGCCGTGCCGCCCGCGTTCCAGTACACATACTCGCCCGCGTCGTTCCGCAAAATCGCGTCCTTCGACACCGTCAGCGTCGGCTCGCTGCTGCCCGTTGGCAGCAGCCCCACCACGCTCATGCCGGGCTTGAGCCGCCCGTCGGCGTTGTCCAGCACCACCCGCACCGGGAACAGCCGGCTCCGCGGATCGGCCGACGGAATCACGCTCGCGATCGGCGCCTCGATCTCCTGCCCCGTCGCCTCAACACGCACCCGCGCGACCACGTCGCCCGCGCCGATCCGGTCGGCCATGGTCTGCGGCACGTCGAGCCACGCCTCCACCGTGTCGAGCGACACGATCTCGACCACGTCGCCGCCAAGATCAACCCACTGCCCCACCTCGACCGCACGCATCACGATCTGCCCGGCAAACGGCGCACGAACACGCATGTCCGCCAGGTCCTCCGTCGCCCGCGCAAGCTCGGTCTTTCGCGTCGCGAGCTCCGCCTCGGCCTGGGCAAGCCGAGCCCGGGCAGACGCCTGCGCCGTCCGCGCATCGTCTACCTCCGAAGGCGACACGCTCGAACGCTCCACCAGCGACGCAATCCGATCCACCTCGATCGTCGCCCGCTCGAGCTGCGCCCGCCGCTCGGCGACCGTCGCCTCGGCACTGGCAACCGCCGACGCCGCACCCTCGACAGCCAGCGCCGCGAGCGTGTCGTCGAGCCCGGCGATCTCGTCGCCCGCGCTGACCACATCGCCCTCCCGGCAGCACAAACGCACGACAAGCCCCTCGGCCTGCGACGCGAGCATGCTTCGCCGCGTCGCGCGAAGCTCGCCCGTCACCGGGCGACGCTGCTCGATCACCTCCATTCGCGCCGCGTCCACACGCACCGTCGCCGGCGGCGGGCCTGGCTGCGCCGCCGCCGTCCCCGACACCACGCCGATCACACCCGCCATCAACGCACACGCCGTTCGTCCGCTCAGTCCACGCATCTATGCATGCTCCCGCGCCGCCTTCGCAGCGTGAATCGTCGCCATCGAGTCGTTTTCTTCTGACTTCTGCGAATCGTCTGTCTGTTCCGAATCGTCGAGCCGCACCGGCTCCGCGTCCGGCAGGTGCTGCCGGAGCTTCGCGAGCAGCCCCACGAGTGTCGCCTGCTCCGCCTCGTCGATGCCGCTCATCAGCTCACGAATAAACCTGAAGTACCCCGGCAGCATCGCGTCGAGCTGCGCCAAGCCCGCCTCGGTCAGGTGCACCGTGAGCATCCGGCGGTCGTCCGCGTGCCGCTCCCGCGCCACGAGGCCGTCCCGCTCGAGCCCATCGATCAGCCCCGTCATCGTCGCCCGGCTCACGCCCGCCCGCGTCGCGAGGTCCGACGGGCTCTGCCCACCCTCCTCCGCGTGGCAGTTGAGCAGCATCAGCACCGTGAACCGCCCTTGGCTGAGGCCGTGCTGGGCGATGTGCCGCTCGATCGCGTCGAGGATGTCGCTCGCCACGCGAAGCAGCACCAGATACGCCTCAGCAGCCCGCGGCGCCAGGTCCGGGTACCGCTCGGCGGTCTCCTGGATCGCCTCGTACTTCGGAATGTCACGGAGCAAAAACACGGCGTCCGATCTCCCAGGGCCACCAGTTAGCCCGAAACAACAGGCCCGAACCAACGGGCCCCAACCAGCCAGGCCCAAACTAGTACGGCACCAAACCATATGCCGCCGGATCAGTTCGACGACCCCCACACCCCCGACGTTTCGCCGTGCCCTCCGCGTGACACGCGCCCCCACCCCGCAAGAAGGGGCACCCGCGCCCGACACGCCACGCCGGGCACCCCAGAGCCGATCCGCGCGCATCGAGCCTTTGCGCGCTCTTCACGTTCTCTTCGCGCCGCACAACGCCGAGCAATATTGAGACTTCTCTACTGTCTCGGCTCATGCGCCACTTCATCCATCGCCGTGCGTTCACCCTGATCGAATTGCTCGTGGTCATCGCGATCATCGCGCTGCTCATCGGCATCCTGCTCCCGTCGCTCGGCGCAGCCCGCGACGCCGGCCGACGCATCGTCTGCGCGTCCAACCTCCGCCAGATGGGCATCGCCACGCTCACCTACGCCAACTCCAACAACGACTACTACACCTCCGGCCCCGCCGACAACCGACAGCGCTCCGGCTACGGCCCGCTCGAAACCACAGGCTGGATCGCCGACATGATCCAAAACGAGCTCGCCATTCCCGGCAATCTGCTCTGCCCCTCACACCCCGGCCAGGCAACCCAGGCACTCCTCGCCGACCAGTTCGGCACCCGCGCCTGGCCCGGCAGCGACGTCTCACGCGCCGAAGCCGAGCGCCTCTTTAACGGCGGCTACAACACCAACTACACCCAGTCCTGGTACATGGCCTACACCGAGTTCAAGACCCGCAACTTCAACGGCGTCTTCCCCGACCCCAAGCGCACCGAGTTCCTCATCGGCCCCCTCAGCGGCCGATACCTCTCGGCCGTGCCCTCCTCCATCGTCCCACTCTTCGCCGACTCACGCATCGAGGACGACAGCCAATCCGGCAAGCTCGACTTCGGCGACCAGCTCCGCACCGTCAAGGCGCTCACCGACGGCCCCGTCGACTACGGCCTCAACGAGTGGGGACGCCAGGACTACGACGACTTCGGCCCCGCGCACGGCCGAGGCGCCAAGATCCCCGGCAAGAACATCGACCGCACCACCGGCAACTTCCTCTTCGCCGACGGGCACGTCGACCTCATCCGCGATTCCTCCGTCGACGGCGAGTTCGGCTGGACCGACGGCTTCAACCCCACCATCAACAACGACGCCTACCCCGACGACGACATGGAAAAGAAGGTCTTCGGAGGACGCCTCTCCGACGGCAAGTTCTGGAGCCGATCCACCAACTGAGTCGCCCCGCCGCGACCCCACACGCAGACATCCCGCGCCACCGAGCGCACACACCACGGAGAGAGACCCATGCACCGCACCAACGCCATCGCTGCGCTCCTCACAGCCGCGGCCCTCACCACACTCGGCAACACCGCAAACGGCCAGGTCGTCATCAACGAGGTCTTCGAGAACCCGCCCGGCGGCGGCTCCACCGACGCACGCTTCGAGTACGTCGAGCTCTACGGCAAGCCCGGGCTCAGCCTCGACGGCTACGCCATCGCACTCCTCAAGGGCGGCGCCGACCCCGACGACGACAACATCCCCGGCCCCAACCCAGGCGACCTCGACGCCGACGACCTCACCCCCGAGATCGACGAGATCTTCTACCTCGACGGCCTCGCCCTCGACAGCCGGGGCTTCCTCGTCATCTACAACAACACCGGCGCAACCTCCTTCATCCCCTCCCTCGCACCCGCCGGCGCCGCCACCGCCGGATGGTCCGGGCTCTTCCAGCCCGCACTCGGCCAGGACTGCGTCGCCGAGTCCGCCGGCAACTTCGCCAACGACACCTCCTCCACCTACGTCCTCATCAAGGACCGCGACGAGTTCGCCTACGACTTCTGCGGCTCGGGCCTGAACAACCAGTGGGTCAAGGACCGCTACCAAGACATGGACTTCGACGGCAAGATCGACTTCGGCACCGAGACCGTCGTGCCCGGCGTCTTCTTCGGTAGCCAAGCCGCCCCCCTCGCCTTCGAGCCCTACCAGATGATCGACGACGTCGCCTGGTCCAACGCCGGCGGCAAGGAGTACGTCCGCTCCTCCGAGCAAGAGATCTCCGACACCCCCGGCTTCAACCCCGACGCCATCAGCCGCCTCGCCTACTTCGGCACCAACCCCAACATCGGCTCGCGCTTCAACGCCGCCGGCGTCCTCGTCCCCACACGCACCGCCGACGAGGAGTGGGTCTACGGCGAAGTCCCCAACCTCTCCACCCGCGAATACGACCTCGCCGAGTCCAAGGGCCCCACCGATCAGAGCGCCGCCGGCTACGACGGCTCCTGCAACCCCGACGTCGACCCCCTCTGCGCCGCCGGCACCGGCAGCTTCCTCTTCGACGACGTCGACCTCACCGGCTTCGCCCTCACCCCGGGCGACTTCAACGACTCGGCCACCCTCACCCAGTTCCGCTGGGTCGCCGGCGACATCGACTTCGACGGCGACGCCGACGCCTACGACTACCAACTCCTCCTCGACAACATCGGCACCACCGGCGCCGAGCGCACGCCGCTCACCGACGACCTCGGCGCCCCCGTGCTCGGACCCGACGGCATGCAGGTCATGGCCTTCGCGCACCAGGGCCGAGACTTCAACGCCATCATGGTCATGAAGTGCATCGACGAGACCGACGGCCCCGGCGGCACCAACGCGGGCGCCGTCACCCAGGCCGACGCAGACCTCTACAACACCCTCTTCGGGCCCTTCTCCACCGGCTGCGGCCCCGCCGACGTCACCACCGACGGCACCTCCAACGGCATCCCCGACAACGCCGTCACACTCTCCGACTTCTCCTTCTACCTCAGCCTCTGGGGTGCCGGCGACACCGCCGCCGATCTCACCACCGACGGCACCGCCAACGGCATCCCCGACGGCGCCGTCACCCTCTCCGACTTCAGCTTCTACCTCGCCCTCTGGGGCGCCGGCTGCCCGTAAGCCCGCACGAACACTCCCTCACCTCATGCGAGCCCACGGCGTAAGCCGTGGGTTTCTTTCTACGCCCACGACCACGCGAACGCCGCAATATCACGGCACCGGAATCCACCCAAGCTCGATCGCCCAAAGACTCCCCGCACTCACAAGCACCCAGAGCAGCACCCCGAGCACCATCGGCCGAGACCCCGCCCGCGCCAGCACCTCGCGCGTCAGGCCGGCCCCGATCAGAAAGATCGTCACCACGAGCAGCCGCCGCGCGCCAGCAAAGATCGCGTCCCACACCTGATCGAGCCCGGGCACCAGGCTCCGAACGCCCGCCGCCGCGACGAATCCGATCAGGAACAAGGGCACCCGCGGCGTCCCCTTATGCCGAACCACAAGCCCCGCGACCAGCACCACCGGCACGATCCACAGCGCCCGCGCGAGCTTCACCGTCGTCGCCACCTCCAGCGCCCGCTCGCCGTACGCCGACGCCGCGCCGACCACGCTCGACGTGTCGTGGATCGCAAGCGCTGCCCACACGCCGAACGTCGCCTCATCCAGCTCCAGCAATCGCCCGAGCACGGGAAACACCAGCAGCCCGATCGCGTTGAGCGTGAACACCGTTGCCAGCGCCACGCCCGTCTCGTGCCGCTCGGCCCGGATCACCGGCGACATCGCCGCGATCGCGCTGCCCCCGCAGATCGCCGTGCCCATCCCAACAAGCACCGCCGTGCGCCGCTCGCCGCCAACAACCTTCCACAGCACATGCGCGAGCGCAAATGTCGCGACGATCCCCACCGCCGTGTACACCAGCGCCCCGCTGCCAACCCGCGCGACGTCGCCGAACCCGATGCCAAACCCAAGCCCCACCACCGAGAGCTGCAACAGCCGCTTGCTCCACGCGCCCGTCGACGACTCATGCGGATTGCCCACCCCCAGCGCCATCGCCCCGCCCAGCACCAACGCGATCGACGAGCCCACCCAGGGCGTCAGGCACGCGCCAAGCAGCAGCCAGAAGAGCACTTTGCGGACCACGAGCGACTCCCAACGGCGCGTCCACCGACCCCGGCAAGCGCCAGAACCCGCAAGCCCCGCACGCGCCCCGCCGCACGCGTAACAGCAGCACATACCGCTGTACCGCCCGATTCGGGACGTCGAGTATAGTGGCGACCCTTCACCACACCCCCGCCTTCGCGGTGCCCGCCCCACCACCACACGCCCGCACCGCACAGCACCACCGGAACCGCCATGCTGCTGCACACCTTCTCACCCAAGCTCACGCCCCTCGTCGAGTATCTCGAGGCGCTCACCGCGCCCGCCGATCTCGACCGCCTCGTCGAGCTCCTCTCGGCCGTCGACATCACCCGCGAGGACCTCGGCACCTCCGTCTCCTTCAAGGACGACTGCTACGCCCGCAACCGCGTCGCGCTCACCGACTGGGTCGAGCTCGTCACCCTCTGCTGGAAGCCCGGCCAGCGCTCGTGCATCCACGACCACAGCGGCGCCGCCTGCGCCTTCCGCGTCATCGAGGGCTCCGGCACCGAGCAGCGCTACGAGCTCAACGAGGACGGCACCGTCGCCCCGACCACCTCGCGCCCCATCCCTGAAGACACCATCTGCGCCGCCTTCGACGCCGACATCCACGAGGTCGTCAACACCTCGGACACCGACCTCATCACGCTGCACATCTACACGCCGCCGCTGGAAGACTGGAACAAGTACGAGCCCTGCGACTAACCCCCGGCTTCCGCCTCACCCGGTCGACTGCATCGCCGCCGCGAGCCCATTGATCGTCGCGCGGATCGCCGCGAGCACACGGTCCCGATCCGCCTCGCTCGCCGACCGGTGCCGACCGATCAGCTCGATCTGCGCAAGGTTCAGCAGGTCCGTCATCGGATTGCGCGCCTCGATCGACGCGCCCACGACCTTCGCGTGGGCCATCAGGTCATCGCTCCCGATCGCGTCGAGCACCGCCCGCCGCGCCAGCGCAAACTCGTCACGCACCTTCGCGAGCACCGCATCGTCGCCGCCGCCCGCGAGCCGCGCGTAGCGCGACACGATCGGCATCCTCGCCCGCGCAAGCTCCTGCGACGCGTTCTCGAAGACCGATCGCACGAACGGGCTCCGCCCGAACGCCCCACGCAGCGCCGCCCGCTCGTCTTCGGTCGCCGACGCCATCGCCGTGCCGAGCCCGTACCACCCCGGCGTGAGCGCCCGCATCTGCACCCACGCGAACACCCACGGGATCGCCCGCAGCGAATCGAAATTCAGCCGGTCCCCCGTCGCCCGAGACACAGGCCGACTCGCGATCGGCATCCCCCCGATGTGCTCCACCGGGCTCGCCTTGACAAACCAAGGCCAGAACGCCGGGTCATCGATCAACCCCCGGTACGCCTCCCGCGCCCGCTCGGCCAGACGCCGCAGCAACGTGTCCAGGTCCGAGTCGTCCGGGCTGTCAACGATCCCCGACGCGCCGAGCATCGACGCGTGGATGATCTGCTCGATGTGCCGCCGCGCCATCGCCGGCAGCGCATACCGGAACGTGATCACCTCGCCCTGCTCGGTAAACCGGATCCGCCCCGTCCGCGCCGCGGGCGGCGCCGCGAGAATCGCCCGGCCCGCCCGCCCGCCGCCCCGTCCGATCGTGCCCCCGCGCCCATGGAAGAACCGAAGCCCCACGCCGCGCGACGTGATCGCGTCGGCGATCGAACGCTGCGCCTCGTGCAACGCCACGTTCGCCATCAGGAACCCGCCGTCCTTGTTCGAGTCGCTGTACCCGAGCATGATCTCCTGCTCGCCGCCCGTCGCCTCGACATGCCCCCGATACACCGGGTCATCCAGCAGCTCACCCATGAGCGTCCGCGCGATGTCCAGGTCCTCCACCGTCTCAAACAGCGGCACCACCCGGATCCGACTCCGCGTCGGCGCGCCATCAACACCCACCTCGTGCAGCCCGACCTCCTTGAGCAGCACCAGCAGCTCGAGCAGATCGCTCACGCCGTGGGTCATCGAGATCACATACGACCGCACCGCGTCGGC
>CAYQAD010000034.1:0-13676 GCA_964415125.1 uncultured Phycisphaeraceae bacterium
GTCTTGCTCGTGATCTTCTTGCCGCCCTTCGCCCGCGGCCTCCGCCGGCAAATGAGCGACCCCATCGCGTCGGTCTCGACGGTGTCGAAGAGCCCCTTGACCTCCTTGGAGATCAACGCCCGCACGCGCTCCTCGCGGCCCGGGATGCCCGGCGTCTCGCAGAGCCGCTTGAGCAGATCGGTGTTCAACGCGCCGGACTTGCCAGCGGACTTTGCGGTTCGGGTGGTTGCGGTGCTGGAACGTTGTGCCACGGCGTGGTCTCCTCGCGGTTGCGATGGCTGGCTTATGCAGACTGATCGTGAGCAGCAACAGGGTTGCGCTCTACCCCACGCGGTGGGCGGGGCCCACAAGCCTATCCAAAGCGTCGGCGTAGCATCACGGGCCCTCTCGACACCCCCGCTACCCGGAAGGACCTCGCCCGTGGCGATCCCAAGCCCGCTCCGCCAAACCTGGATCGATCTCGGCGCCTCCCTGCTGCTCTACGGCCCGCCGGAACTCGGCGTTGAGCTGACAGAAACGCTCGGCGACATCGAGCGCGAGTACGCCGCCATCCGAAAGGCGTGCGTGCTCATGGATCGACCCGACCGCGCGGTCGTCCGCATCACCGGCGACGACCGCATGGAGCTGCTCAACCGCATGCTCACGCAGGAGCTCAAGGACGCACCCGTCGGGAGCGTTCGGCGTTCCTTCTGGCTCAACCGCAAGGGCCGAATCGTCGCCGATGTCCGCCTGCTCATCGCCAGCGACCACGTTCTGGTCGATCTCGACGCCCACTCGGTGGGCCACTTCGTCGAGTCGCTCGACGCCTTCATCATCGCCGACGACGTTACCATCACCGACGCGACAAGCGACCACCACCGCCTCACGCTCGCGGGCCCCACCGCGGCCGACCTGCTCGGCGAGCTGACCGCGGGGGCACGCCTGCCCGACGCGGACCACGCCGTCGCCGCGGAGATCGCCGGCGTCGCGGTGCACATCGACCGGTGGGACTGGACCGCCTCGCCCGGCTTCGAGCTCTGGTGCCCCGCCGAGGGCGTCGCAGCCGTGGCGGATGCCCTGCTCGCCGCTCGCGTCGACCCCGACGCCGAAGCCCCGAGCGATCTCGCCCGCCGCATCAAGCTCCGGCCCGCCGGCTGGTTCGCGCTCAACATCGCCCGTGTTGAGGCGGGCACGCCACTCATGCACCTGGACTTCACCACCGAGAGCCTGCCCGCCGAGAGCGGCGTGCTGCACGACCGCGTCGACTTCAAGAAGGGCTGCTACCTCGGCCAGGAAGTCGTCGCCCGCATGGACTCGCTCGGCCATCCGAAGCAGACGCTCGTCGCGCTGCGCCTCACCGGGCAAGCGATGCGAGACGAGGACGGCCAGCCTCGCCAACCCGTCGGCGGCGCGCCGATCCTCGACGCCCCCGCCACAGACGCGAAGCAGGTCGGCGCCGTCACGTCATCGGTCGTGAGCCCCATGCTCGGCGCCGAGCCCATCGCGCTGGCGGTGGTGCGCTGGGGAAGCCACGAACCGGGCAAGACGGTGCACGTCATCGCCGAGGGCGTCGCCGTGGAAGCAACCGTGCAGAGCCAGCTCGCCTTCTGGACGCCCGCGTAGCAGCAAGGCGCCCGGCTCGCGCCAACCCCCACTGCTCGCCCCCAGCGCTAGTCATCGAGCCGAGACGGATCGGGACGGCGGTAGATCGCCTCGATGTCGTTGCCGACGCGCTTAAGACGCGCGAGCTCATAGGCCCGCCCGCTCGCGAGGCTCGCCGCGACCCGCCCGGAGATCACGCTCCGCGCCAGCTCGTCGCCGAGCAGCAGCGGCGCGGTGTAGATGTACGCCTCGTCCACGAGATCCTGCTCGATGAACGCCCCAAGCAGCCCCGGCCCCGCCTCGACCATCACGTTCGACGCGTCGAAGCGCTCCACCAGAAACCGCAGCAGGAGCGACAGGTCCACGCCGCCCGGCCCCTGCGGCACGCCCGCGATGATCACGCCCGCCGACTCCAGCGCCGCCCGACGATCCGCTGTGATCGTCGCCCGCGTGTACACCTTGTCGCACGCCACAACCGTCGGCACCTCGCTCGCCGTCCGCACGAGTGCGCACTCCAGCGGGATATCAAGATCGCGATCGACGACCACGCGCACGGGCATCCGTCGAACTCGCCGCACATCGCGAGGCGTGAGCATCGGGTCGTCGGCAAAGACGGTGCCCACGCCCGTAACCACCGCGTCGCACCGCGCGCGCAGGCGATGCACACGCTTGCGCGACTGCCCCGATGAGATCCACTTGCTCTCGCCCGATCGCGTTGCGATCCGGCCGTCGAGCGTCTGGGCCCACTTCGCGATCACCCAGGGCAATCCCGTCCGAACCCGCTTGAGCCAAGGGTCCGCAACGGCCAGCGCCATCGGGCTCGCGGCCGACCACTCGACCTCGACACCCGCCGCCGAGAGCACCCCCGCGCCGCCCCGCGACACCTCGCCCGGGTCCGATCTCGCGATGACTACCCGAGCGATACCCGCCTCGAGCAGCGCCTCGGTGCAGGGCGGCTGCTTGCCGTGGTGCACGCACGGCTCGAGCGTGACGTACGCCGTCGCGCCCGCCGGGTCATGCCCGGACCTGGCGCACGCGGCGAGCGCCTCGCGCTCGGCATGGAGGTCGCCGAACCGCCGGTGGTGCCCCACGCCGAGCAACGTGTCGCCGCGCGCGATGACGCATCCGACGAGCGGGTTCGGCTCGACATGCCCCATGCCCCGCAGCGCCGCGCGGGCCGCGAGATCGAGCATCCGCCGCTCGAGCCGGCCGTCGAGATTGGTCTGCGCACCGGTCATGCCAGCCGCACCATAGCGCGTCGTTCCTCGGGCGTGACCGCGTCGCCCGCGTCGTTCAGCCAGCGCCGCGCGTCGGCGACGTATCCCGCGGTGGGCTTGAGCCCCTCCACACGGCCCGACCAGTACCGATTGAATCGCGCCATCGCCATCTCACGCACGTACTTCGCGAGCATTGAGGCGAGCGCCACCGGCATGTGCGCCTGCTCGGCCTCGACCTGGAAGATCACGCGCACCTCCCCGTCGCCGTCCGACACGTCGTAGCACGCCCCGCGATCGCTCTCGGCAACCGCGGTGATCGCGCCGCCCGGGCAGAGCATCTCAAGCACCCGGCCGTACCGCGTGCGCCCGCCGAGGCGATCGCACACCACGCGGATCTCGTCTCCATCGCGCACGCACCGCCGCGCCGTGCGCACATGCTCGGCGATCGCGCCGAGCGTGGTCGCGCCCTTGCCCGCGTCGCGCACAATCTCGTTGAACCGAGGCTCGGCAACAGCCAGACACCCAAGGTGCTCGACGCCAACCCCGGCGTCACGGAGGCAGGCCGCGAGCAGGTTCGCGTCGATGCCAAGCCGATCCGCGTCGCACGCCGCGGGCACCGGCGACGCGTCGCCCGCGTACCACGCCTCACGCGCCAGCGACGCGCCGAGCACCGCGAACAGCCCTGCATCATCGGCGGGCATCGCCTCGCCGCCCGCGCACAAAAACGACAGCACCCCGCGCTCGAGATGCGTGAGCGGATGACGCTTGCCCGAGTTCGGCAGCTTCAGCACCTTCGAGTCGGCGATCGGCAAGCGCGTGCCCGCACCCTTGACCCCTCGCGCGACCGCCGGCTCTAACGCGGCCCACAGGTTCGGCGCGAGCTCGCCCGGCTGCCAACGGTCGATGCGCAGCACCGCAAGCCCGACGCACAACGGCCCGAGCATGGGCCCGAACCCCGCCTCGTCGATCCCCGCGTACACCAACGCCATCGCCCGCACTCCTCGCCATCGCGGCCGCGCTCATCACGCCCGTCGCGCCGGCCGCGTGCCATGACGATACCCACCCGCCGGGGGCTGTTCAGCACCGTTGCTCTCGTTCGCGCCCCGGCGCGTGTCCACGAGGGCGATCTCGGCCGCACGGGTACGCTGCACGGCCGCGACCCCGCACACCGGAGCTTCCATGAACGAACATGCCGCCCCGACCGAGTCAGCCGCCGAGCGATTTCTTGCCGACGCGACCGATCGCCTCGGAGCGGCCCCGGTTGCCGCGGCTCGAGCACCCGGACGGGTAAACCTCATCGGCGAGCACATCGACTATTGCGGCGGCATCGTCATGCCCATCGCGATCCCGCAGTCGTGCTACGCAGCGCTCGCCCCCAACCCAGCTGGCGGCAACAACGTCACGCTCACCACGACGTTCACCGACGAGCAGGTCAGCGTCGATCCGGCCGCGCCGATCACGCCTGGCGGGGTCGTGCCTATCGGCAGCTGGGCGTCGTACATCATCGGTGTGATGCGCGGCTTCCAAGCGCACGCGGACCTCACTTCGCTTGCGGGCATGCGCCTGCACGTGCACTCGGACGTGCCCGTCGGCGCGGGCCTCTCGAGCTCTGCGGCGCTCGAGGTCGCCACAGCCTTCGCCCTCCAGTCAGCGCTCGAGACCCGGCTCGCCCCCATCGACATCGCCAAGCTCTGCCAGACCGCCGAGCACGATTTCGCGGGCGTGCCGTGCGGCCTGATGGACCAAGCCGCCTCGGCGATGTGCCGAGCCGGGCACGCCCTCATGCTCGACTGCGCCACCGACGCGGTCCAGTGGGCGCCGGTCATGTCCAGCGCATCGCTGATCGTGGTGCACAGCGGCGTGAGCCACTCGCTCGCCGCCGGCGAGTACGCCAAGCGTCGGGCCGCGTGCGAGAGCGCCGCCGCGACGCTCGGCATCGAACATCTCGCCCGCTCCGACACCGACGCACTCGCGAAGCTTCCGAGCGACATCGTGCCGTTTGCCCGGCACGTCATCACCGAGCAGCAGCGCGTGCTCTCGGCCCAGGCGGCGCTCAACGCCGGCGATGCCCGAGGCTTCGGCGACCTCATGTCGGCGTCGCACGCGTCGCTGCGCGACGACTACCTCGTGTCCTGCAACGAGGTCGACGCGCTCGTTGACGCGATGTCGGCGGTCGACGGCTGTTACGGCGCGAGGATGACCGGCGGCGGCTTCGGCGGGTGCGTCATCGCGCTTGCCGAGCCCGGCGCTGCGGAGCATGTGCGCAGCGCCGCCGATAGCTGCCGGAGCACATGCCCGAACATGCGGCACATCCCGGTCGAGGCCGGTCCCGGCGCCGAGGTCATCGCCTGATCCGCCCGGCGAGGGGCGTCAATCGCCCGCGCCGTGCACAGTGACCTCCAGCGCCCACCGCGCCTCGTCGGCACCGGGCCCGAGCACGGGCGAGCGGACCTGGTCGGCCGACTCGACGGGCGCGGTGCAGGGCTCGATCGCGACGTGCTGGTAGCCGTTCCAGCCGCCGCGGTTGATCCAGATGCCGAGGCCGCGCAGTGCCGCGCCGCGCCACCGGATCGTGATTGCCGCGCCGCGCCGAACGTCGCCGATCGTCGCCGAGCCCTCGCCCGCCGCGTCCAAGAACAGCTTCGCCGACCGGCCGGGCCCGCCGAGGTCGAGCGTGCGCAGGGGCGAGTCCGTGCCAATCTCGCGTTGCAAGATCGGGTTGTCGGGGAGCACGCCCTCGCCCGACTCGAAACGCGGCACGCCCGACACGCCCTCGAGCGCGAGCGTCGCCTCGTCGGGCAGTACCAGCAGCGGATGCCACGACCACAGCCAGGGAAGCGCGATGTCTCCATGGTGGCCCGCCGCACGACGGACCGTGTAGTCGAGCCGGAGCGTCGGCCCCTGCACCGACGCGGCACGCCGAAAGTGCAGCGGCACCGTGCCCAGGTCGATGGACGTGACGCACCGAGCTCCGTCGTGCTCGCTCGCAAAGGCGAGCGGCCAGACCTCGCCGTGGTCGGGCATCTCGACGCCGCCCACGCGGCACGCCCCCACCGTCGGGATGCACTCGTCCACACCGACGATCGGCCCGGTGGCGAAATCATCGCCCGGACGGTTGGCCCGCACGCGAGTGTCGCTGCCCGGCGGCGCCCACATCCAGTCGACGCCCCGCTGGCGATCAACCAGCGACGCGATGCGTGCGCCGCTGCTCGGGACGATCACCGCCTCGAGGTCGGGGCTGGTCAGCGCGTGCGCCGCAAGGCTGGGCAAACGCGGATGCTCGGACGCCGAGATCACACCGGCTTCGGAGGACGCCTCAGCCACAGCACGCATCAAACGCACGCAGGAACGCGAGCACGTCGAAGAAGTCACTCGGCGAGCCGAAGGTCAGGTAGTCGAGCACGTCCCGTGGGTCGACCATACCGATGGGGTCCGCCCGATCGGCCCGGCAGCCGGTGATGATCTGGAAGTCGTCGACCACAGCCGTGGCGGGCGTGGCGCTGAAGAGCGACTGGAAGACGCCGACCCACACCGTCTCGGGCATGTCCGGCCGATCGAATTCGACGAACGGCACCCAGACCAGCCCGTCCTCGGACAGAAAGCCCGTGAAGACATCGTCGCTGCGGCTGATGCGGTAGTACGCGAAGACGCCGTTCTCACCGACATCGAACTGCCGCACACCGCCGGTGATGTTCCGGGCCTGGGCGAAGTCGTTTGCGCCGTCGCGGTCTTGCTGGCCCAGCCAGAGAAACTCGCTTGCTACATCGGCCGGGTTGGCGACGAGCATGCCGAGCACGTGGAAGTTCGCCTCTTCCATCGACGCGATGCGCATGGTCGCCTCGAAGTCGCCCGTCACCTCGCGGTAGAGCACCGGTGCGGCGACGTCGCCGGCCACGATTCGCGTCAGCCCCTGGTTTCGAAACGCCAGCGCGCCGGCAGCGCCGGTGTTGCTGTCGAACGTTGCGGCGAGGCTGCTGTTGAGCACGCCCGTCCAGCCGGTCGAGCCGACGCTCCCGCCGGTGAAGTCCTGGGCGTTCTCGAAGAGGTCCGTGAACTGGGCCTCGGCCGGCGCGATCAGCGCCTCGGCGATGATCGCCGAGCCGGGGAGCTCGACCTCGCTGCCGATGTCCCGCGGCATCGGCGCGTCGACGCGGCGCAGGTGCCCGTGCAGCGAGAGGCTCATCGATGCCGAGGCGAGCGGGTCGAGGGAGAACAGGTCGTTGGTTTCGCCCGGGTCGACCGAGAGGTCGTAGCGCTCGAAGCGGCGCTCGTCGTAGAAGTAGAGCAGCTTGTCGCTGCCGCGCCGCACCGCCGAGACCCACTCGCCGCCATCGACCGGGAAGCTCGCGGTGACGGCCTGTGGGCTTCGGTGCGGGTAGTGCCAGTACACATCGCGCTCGGCAAGGCCCGCGGACCGGCCGCCCGCGGCCTCGAGCGCCGGCGCGAGGCTCACGCCGTCCATGTTCGCGTTCTGCGTCGCATCGCCCGCGACGCCCGCGAGATCGAGAATCGTCGGGTAGATGTCGTACCCGATCGCGACCTCGCTGCTGACCACGTTGCCGGGCACACGCGGGCTGTCGGGATACGCGATGATCAGGGGCTCGCGGATGCCGCCCTCGTACATGCTGCCCTTGCCAGCCCGGAAGGGGCGGTTGTCGGTGATGGCGAAGTTCGTCAGCCCGCCGTTGTCGGCGGTGAAGACCATGATGGTGTCCTCGAGAATCGAGTCGTCCGTCGTCGGATTGCCGTCGGGGTCTTCCAGCGCGTCGAGCACGCGCCCGAGCGACTCGTCCATCTTCTGGACCATCGCCGCGTACGTCGCATCGGTGTGCCCCGCGACCTGCGAGGGCGGCAGGCTCGCGATTTTGTTGGTGTAGTACGTCACCAACGAGCCGGGGGCCTCGATGGGCGTGTGCACGACGTAGTGCGACATCATCATGAAGAACGGCTCGCCCGCCGCGGCCCGATCGGCAACGTAGCTCGCCGCCTCCTCGGAGATCGCGTCGGAGAGGTACTTGTTGGGCGGGAACGTGCCGGGCGTGTCGAGCCCGGGCATGCCCGACCACGCGCCATCGGCGCCGGCGAAGAAGCCGCCCGCGAAGCCCGGGTTGCCCGACGCGACGCCGGCGATGTTGGTCTCGAAGCCCGCGTTGAGCGGATCGGCGGCGGGGTTGCCGGTCTGGCCGAGGTGCCACTTGCCGAAGAAGCCCGTGCGATAGCCGGCCGCCGCGAGCGCCTCGGGCAGCAGCACATCGCCCGCGGGGATGTTCTGGATCCACGTGTTGGTCGTGCGCACAAGGTTGCCGCTCGCGTTGGAGCCGGCACCGATGAAGTCGGTGATGCCGACGTTCGCGGCCGACCGCCCCGTCATGATCGCGCCGCGCGAGGGGGAACAGACGGGCGCTCCCGCGTAGCCGTCGGAGAAGGTCACGCCCATCTGCGCCAGGCGGAGCATGTTGGGCGTCTCGTAGACGAAGCTGCCGGTGGGATTGAGCTGCGCGTCGAACTCCCAGTCGGCCGCCCCCATGTCGTCGATGAAGAAGAGCACGACGTTCGGCTGGGCGAGGGCCGCGGCGGACCCCGCCGAGAGCGCGCACGCCGCCAGCAAGGGCCTTATGACACGCGGGGCGAGGATCGAGCGTCGGTGCGTCTGCATGGCGTACTCCGAGGCGCGACGCGGTCCGCGTCGGCGGGGATGCCTTGAGAGTGCTGGAATCGGTGGACAGCGAGGATGAATCAAGCGAAAGCAGTCAGGCCGTGCGAACCGGCTCGGCACTTCGCGACACCGCTCGGGGCGATGCGTCGGTGCTCGCCGGCCCGCCGTGGCGCGACAATGCCGCGGCCCACTGGCTCGATGGATCGGTCGCCAGCACGTCGCCGAGATGCTCCTCGGCCTCGGCCTTGCGACCAAGGCCCAGCGCACCGAACGCCATCATGAGGTGGCAATGCGCGCGGTTCCGCGCGTTGAGGTCCGGATCGAAGATCAGGAAATCGGGCAGCGACACCGCGAAGTAGTCGATCTTGACCTCGTCGTCGAGGTGCGACCGGCCGTACTCGCTCAGCCGCTCGAAACGCATCAACGCCTCGTCGGTCCGGCCCAGCGCCTCGAGCGCCAGACCCTGGAAGTAGATCATCTCCGGCGGCTGATCGTTGTAGAACATCGGGCTCGACGGCTCGGCCAGCCCGTCGCTGGCACGCTCGAGCCAGGCGCGGGCCTCGTCGTCTCGGCCGAGGCCGCGCAGCGCGACGCCGGTCAGGTAATGGATGTCGTTCTCCTGGATCCCCGCGAGCTTGCCCTCGCCGAGCGAGTGCGGCCAGGTCTCGGTCTGGCCCAGCAGCTCGAGCGCATCATCGAACCGCTCCTCCCGGATCGCCTCCTCGGCAAGCCTGCACGTGGCGAAGACGAACTGCGCCGGCACCCGGCCCTCGCCGCCCTCCCACGGGCGGAACGATCGGCCCAGAATCGACTCCAGCGCTTCGGCGTGTCGCCCGAGGCGGTTGAGCAGCGTGATCCGCTCCAGGCTCAGATCATCGCGCTGCGACACGATGCCGCCGTGCGACTCCAACCGCGCCAGGCGATCGGCCGGGTCGTGAAGCAGGCGCTTGGCGAGCTGGTCCAGCTCGTAGAGCACGCGCGCGTCGGACGTATCGAGCTCGAAGGCACGCTCGTACATCGCCCACGCGCCGTGCGGGTCGCCGTCGGCAAACATCGCCAGACCGAGGTTCCGGTGCGCCGTGGCGAAGGTGCCGTCGCGGCGGATCGATTCCTGCCAGCACGCGATCGCGCGATCCCGCTGGCGCCTGTCGTACCAAAGGTTGCCCAGTGCGAAGGGCGCGAGCGCATCATCCGGCTGCTGCTCGATCGCCGACTGGAGCACCGCGATGTCCTCGTGGCGGTTGGGGAAGCACAGATCGCGCCGCATCGTTGCCGCGGCCGCGAGTTCGGCCTTGGCGGCCTCGGCATCACCGAGGCGGCGGAGGATCGCCGCACGGTGATACCGAAGCATCGCAAGACCCGGCGTGGCCGCGTCCGCACGATCGAGGCAGCGACCGAGCACGTCGCGGGCCGACCCGTCCATGCCGGCATGGACATAGTCGAGCGCGACCTGCACGCACGCGTGCGGCTCGTTGCGCGAGCGACGGTCGTAGACATCCCACTCGATCATGCCACGCGTCGCCAGCTCCCACAGCACGCCGAACGCGAACGGATCGCGCCCCAGCTCCGCGTCGGCCACCGCCTTCGCCTCACCCTCGCGCCCGAGGGCGAAGAGCACCGCGACCTTGAGATGCGACGCCTGGTGGTGGTCCGCGTTCTGGCGGAGGCAGGTGTCAAGCACATCGAGTGCAGCCTCGAACGCCTCGGTCCGGCCAGCGCCGCGGCGAAGCTCCAGGCGCCCGAGCTCGAAGGCCGCGGCCGACCGCTCGGCCTCGCTCCACGTCGCCTTCCAGAGCGGCGCCTCGGCCTCGGCGTCGCGGCCGAGCATCACGAGCGTGAGCCCGAGCTGCAGATGCGCCGCCCCGGTCGAGGGATTCGGGTTGTGCCGTGTCAGGCGCTCGATCGCGGCTCGGCACAGCGGCTCGGCGAGCTCGGGAAGCCCACGCGAGATCATCAGTCGTGCCAACGCCACGTTGCATCGGCTGTCACCCGGATCACGCCGCAGGGCCTCGCGGTAGTACGGCTCGGGGTCGCGCGTCGCGTGGCGGTACTGCTCAAGGTGCGTGGCGGCCAGGTAGAGCGACTCGCACGAGTCGAGCTCCTCGGGGTCGCCGATCGCCTTGGCGGGCTCGGGGATCGGCTCGCCGTGCCCGACCTCGGGCTGGTACGACACGAGCTCGACGCCGTCCGCGTCGAGCACCCGCACCTCGATATCGGTCGGCTTGGCGTCGCCCACCTTCGCCTCGAGCGTCTCGTGCTTGGCGGGCGTGCCGTCGAACGTGGACGAGGCGACCACCTCCATGCCCGCGGCGGTCTGCTTGCGGATCTGCATCGTCGCGCCGGGCTGATCGCCCGTGACGTACGCCCGCGCGGTGACGGTGCCGTGCTCGAGATCGAAGCCCACGCAGCCGTCGACCGTCGCGTTGCCGAGTCGGCCGACACCCTTGTACGGCATGAAATGCTGTGTGAACACCTTCTGCTCGCCCGGCGCGAGCCAGGTGAAGTCCGGCTGGTTGTCGGTGAACACGCCGCACATCAGCTCGATGTACGGGCCGTCCTCGTCGGTGAGGTGGCGGTCCCAGGCCTGCCCGAAGTCGCCGTGGCCCCACGTCCACTGCTTTTTGCCCGGGCTGACATGGCGGTTGGCCACGTGCAGGAGCCCCGCGCCCCGGCCCCAGTCGTAGCTGCCGACGTAGTTGTAGTTCGAGTGGTACGCCATGTAGCTCGTCGGCACGGGGATGTTGCCGTAGCGGCTGATGTCCGTGCCCGGGCTGTAGTCGACCTTGTAGTACTCGCCCGTCGCGATCGGGAAGGACGATACATCGCGCTTGCCGTGGTCCATCACCGCGTGCACGTCGGGCGGGAACATCGACTGGTGGTTGTCGTCGACAGCGCACGCCGGGTTCGCCCACCACAGGAAGGTCTGCGGCGCGCGGGTGCGGTTGTGCAGGCGGACGTCGATCTCGAGGTACGCCTTGCCCGGGCGCAGTCGGAGGCCGTGCGTGCCGCGGGTGCCCTTCATGCGGTCGATCTCATGACACCAGACGGTCACCGAGCCGTCATCGTGGCGCTCGATCTCGCAATCGACCGGGCCGTAGGTGTTCGGGCGGTGGTGCTGGGGCCAGTTGAACTCGATGCCGCCGGAGATCCACGGCCCCGCAAGGCCCACCAGCGCGGGCTTGATCACACGGTTGTGGTAGACGAAGTGGTAGTCGTTGGTCTTGTCGAGCGCCATCTGCACCCGGCCGCCCAGCTCGGGCAGCACCATGATCTTGAGATAGCGGTTCTCGAGCACGACCGCGTCCCACTCCACGTCGCGCTTCTCGCTGGCGATCTGCTCGACCACGGGATGCGGGTACACCGCGCCCGACGAGCCCTGGTAGACGCGCTTCTCCAGAAACATCGGATTGCGGTCGGGCTCGCCGATCTCATACGTGGGGATCGCGATGCGCGATCGTGTCACCTGAACTGCCTCGTGAACTTGATCGCCATTTCCGTGCGTCATGCTCGATCCGCCTTGGTCTCGTCCGGCCGGGGTCCGGCACGCACGGGTGGGTCGCGGCAGCCTCCGGCCGCGACTTGGGTGATCTCAACGTGCCGGCCGCCATCGAGTTGCCTCAAAGACGGGGGGCACACCAACCTCTCTCCACGCCCCCAACGGGAACGCGCCCCCTGCGCGCCCGGCTTCTGTGCCGCGTGCGTAGAGCATCGAGAGTGAACCATATTTTCGAGCATCCAGATCGCCGAGCAATGTAACCCTGTTGCGGCAACATTGCCTTATTGTGTCACTCGCTCGCAGCGACCGCGAGAACCACCATGATGCCGATAATGCGACCCGGCCGAGCTCGTATCACACGGCTGGTGCGCACCTTCGGGGCCCGAGCATGCAGACATTCGAACTCAAACGCGTGCTGCTCTGGATCGAATCTTCGCGCGCCTACGGCCGGGGCTGCCTCATGGGCGTTGCCGCATATTGCGCCACGCACAGCCGCTGGCGCACCTTCCATGTCGAGCACACCCTCGAGGACGAACTGCCCGACTACCTGGGCTCCATGCAGTTCGACGGCGTGATCGCTCGCGCCGAGAACGACGAGATCGCCGATGCACTCCAAGGGCTCGGCGTGCCCGTGGTCGACCTTCGCGGCTCCTACCACCCGCGCAACGGGCGGATGATCGACACCGACCCCGCCGCCTGCGCCGAACTCGCCTTCGAGCACTTCTGGGCACGCGGCATGACGACTATGGCCTTTTGCGGCTACAGCAACGTCGACTACTCCGATCGCCGCCGAGACGCCTTCCTTGAGTACGCCCACGAGCGCGGCGTGAAGCCGTACGTCTTCGAGTCCGCATCGCCCCCGCGCACGCCCGGCGGCGCCGCGAGCACCCTGCTCAGCGAGGCGCGGGGCGAGATCGAAAGCGAGGAACTCGTCGCGTGGCTGCGCTCGCTGCCCAAACCCGTCGCGGTCTTCGCCTCGAACGACATCCGCGGGCGGCAGGTGCTCTCGGCGTGCACCGCCGCGGGCATCGCCGTGCCGGAGCAGATCGCCGTGCTCGGCGTCGACAACGACGAGGTCATCTGCGAGCTCGCCTACCCGCCGCTGACCAGCATCGAGCCCGACACGCGCGCGATCGGCTACGCCGGCGCCGCCTCCCTCGACCGCCTGCTGACCGACCCCGGGATCACGCCGTCGAGCTCCGTCCGCCTCATCCAGCCGACGAGTGTCGTCACGCGCCAGTCGACGGACATCACGGCGATCGAGGACCTCGAGATCGCCCAAGCCGTCAACATCATCCGCAAGCAGGCGGGCGCCATCCGCAGCGTCGGTGACTTGGCCACGTCCGTCGGCATCAGCCGCGCGACGCTCGAGCGCCGCTTCCGCACCGCACTCGGACGGTCGCCCCGCCAGGAGATCGACCGCGTCCGCCTCAACCACGCCCGCACGCTCGTGCGCGGCACAACGTACCCGCTCCATCAGATCGCCGAGCTCGTTGGATACTCCAACCCCTCGCGCCTGCTCGACGCCTACAAGCGCCGCTTCGGCGTCACGCCGGGCGTCGACCGCACGCAGAGCGATGACCCCTTCCGCGACCTGACCGCCTGACTGCGATCGGCTTCGCGCCGCACCACCGCGAGCGGCGCCGCGTCTCCTGCGGCGGGTGAGAACATGGCCCTCACCAAAACACGGCGTAGAACGCGACGACGCCCGCGACGACGAGTGCCG
>CAYQAD010000035.1:0-9642 GCA_964415125.1 uncultured Phycisphaeraceae bacterium
GGCCAGCGTGGCCCCGAACGGCCGAGCCGTGAGCAGATGCTCAAGCGCTTCGACGCCGACGGCGACGGCACGCTGAGCGAGGCCGAGCGCGAGACCGCGAAGGCGGCCCACCGCGAGAAGATGGAAGCCTTCAAGGCGAAGATGCTCGAGAAGTTCGACGCCGACGGCGATGGCGAGCTGAGCCAGGCCGAGCGTCAAACCGCCCGAGAGCAGCAGCGCGAGCGTGCGCACGACAAGCGTGAGAAGCACAAGGCGATGCTGCTCGAGCGCTTCGACGCGAACGGCGACGGCGAGATCGGCGAGGCCGAGCGCGAAGCCATCCGGGCCGAGCGCGAGGCAAAGAAGGCCGAGATCATCGAGCGGTTCGACGCCAACGGCGACGGCGAGCTGACCGGCGACGAGCGCGCCGCCGCGGGCGAGTTCAAGAAGGCCGAGCGGGCCGAGCGCCGCGAGACACGCCGCATGGACTTCAACGGTGACGGTGCGGTGACCGAAGCGGACCTCCCCGCGGCGACCGAGGCGGTGATGAAGGGCGACGAACGCGCGGACTTCAACCGCGACGGCGTGGTGGACCAGGCCGACCTCGCGGCGCTGGTCAACAAGCTCGGCACGAGCAACTGATCGCCGGGCCGCCCGCTGCGGCGTGGCCCGCCCCGGCAATCGAAGGCCGCGACACCAAACCTTGACACGCGATCGCCGCGACGGACTCGCCCGAGCCGTCGCGGCGATTGTGCATCGGCGGCATCTCCGGCCCGGGCGCGCAAGCCGAGTCGCGCAGGGGTTACGGATTGGTTTTCGTGCCGCGGGCGATCTCGGGCATCCCCGCGGCGTGCGCTCGGTACGATGGCCCGGATGGCGGACGCGACGCAGACATCGGGCCAAGGCCAGCCGACCGGCGGCTCTTCCGCAGCTGGCGGCGACGCGTCGCTCTACCTGCACCCGCAGACGCTCGCTCGGCTCAAGTCCTTCGAGCTGCGCGCCAAGCACATCGTCGAGGGTGTGATGACGGGCCAGCATCGCTCGCCGATGCAGGGCTTCAGCGTCGAGTTCGCCCAGCACCGTGCCTACGCGCCGGGCGATGACATCCGCCACCTCGACTGGAAGGTCTTCGCCCGGACCGACAAACTGCACCTCAAGCAGTACCAGCAGGAGACCAACCTCGACCTCGTGCTGATGGTCGATGCGTCGGGCTCGATGCGCTTCGGCAGCCGATCGTTTGCCGAGGCGTCGGGCTCGGGGATGAGAGTCAGCCCCGACGGCCGGCCCGAGTGGAGCAAGTTCGACCACGCGACTGCCCTCGCCGCGGCGCTCGCATACGTCACGCTCCAGCAGGGCGACCGGGCGGGCCTGGTCACGTACGCCGACGAGGTCACGGGCATGGTCCGCCGCTCGAGCGCGATGGGCGCCTGGCGGCAGATCGTCGGCGCGCTCTCGACCCACGCGATCGACCGCCCGAGCGACATCGGCCGATCGATCGACCAGACGCTCGCGAAGATCACGAACAAGTGCCTGCTGGTCATCATCAGCGACTTCTTCGAGGACCGCGACGCGATCCGCGCGGCGCTGGCGCGCGCCCGGCACCGCGGGCACGACGCCGTGCTCTTCCAGGTGCTCGACCGGCGCGAGATCGAATTCGACTACGAGGACGCAGCACCATTCGAGGGGCTCGAGGGCGAGGGGCTCTTGAAGGTCGATCCGCGCCTCGTGCGCGACGGGTACCTCGAGGCGATCAACGCGCACCTGGCCGAGGTCAAGCGGCTCTCGCTCCGCTTCGGGTACGACTACCACCTCGTGCGCACGAGCGACTGGCTCGGCCCCCCGCTCGCGGCCTACCTCGCGCGGCGCAACGCCCAGCTCAAGCGGAGCAAGCAGGGCTGATGCGCGTTCCCGCACTCGCGTTCGTGTCCTTTGCGCACCCCGCGCTGCTCGCCGCGGGGCTGGCGGCGATCGCGCTGCCGATCCTGATCCACCTGCTTATGCGGCGGCGTCGCCGGCCCGTGCCGTGGGCGGCGATGCGCTTCCTCGCCGAAGCGCTCAAGCGCCAGCGCCGTCGGCTTCGACTCCAGCAGTGGCTGCTGCTCGCAGCCCGGTGCCTGCTTATCGCGCTGATCGGCGTCGCGATCGCGCGCCCGATGCTCCGCGGCGATGGCGCGGCCGGCGGCGGGCCGCGCACCGTCGTCCTGCTCATCGACAACTCGATCACCGCAGGCGTCGACACCGAGGGCTCGGGCACGACCGAGCTCGATGCCCACCGCACCGCCGCGCGACGCGTGCTCGAGTCGCTCGACTCGATGCGCGGCGACCGCGCGGCGCTGGTCGCCCTCGCGAGACCCATCGAACCCGTGGTCTTTCCGCCGGCCGGTGACGTGGGCGGCGTCGCGACGGCGCTGGCGCGCGTCCGACCCGCCGATTCGCGGGCGGATCTCGCCGGCGGCATCGAGCTCGCCACATCGCTGCTTGCCGACGAGCTCGACGCGGTCGAGATCGTGCTCGTGACCGCCGGGCGCGCCGGCTCGCTGGGGCTCGAACAGCGGCTCGCCGAGCAGCCGGAGCTCGCCGAACGCGTCTCCGTGCGCGTGATCGCGCCGGACCGCGTGGCCGGCGCCGACAACGTGGCGGTGGTCGAGGTCTCGCCGCTGCGCCGGCTGCTGCTCGGCGCTGGAAGCGATGCCGGGCTCGGGCAGGTTCGCGTGCGCCTGGCGCGGTTCGGGCCGGGTGTTGGCGGCTCGACCGCGACGCGCGTGACCCTCACCGCCTCGACGCGCGGCGCGAGCGCGTCCGATGGCGCGATCGGCGCGTCGGTCGTGCGCTGGGCGCCCGGGCAGTCCGAGGCCGAGGTCGCCGTAACCGCAGACTTTGGATCGCTGGACGCGAGCGCACGATCGATCGTCCTGCGCGCGTCGATCGACACCGACGCGATCGCGGCGGACAACACCCGCTCGACGCTCGTTCGCCTCCGAGACTCGCTGCGCGTGGGCATCGTGGGCACGCCCGGCGGCGCGCCGAGCGGGGCGGGCTTCACGCCCACCGACTGGGCGCGGCTCGCCCTCGCGCCGGGTGGCGACGAGCCCGTGCGGATCGAGACGATCAGGCCCGGCACGCTCGACGCCGCAACGCTCGCGGGGCTCGACGCGGTCATGCTTGTCGCGCCCGATCGGGTGGTGGGCGAAGAGTGGGCCCGGCTTCGCGACTTTGTCGACCGGGGGGGCACGCTCGTGCTCGCCGCGTCGGCGGACCTGGGCGTGCAGCGCTGGCCCGACGCGGCCGGCGAGGCGCTCGCGCTCGAGTGGCGCATCGCCCGCGAGCCGACCGAGCAAGAGACCGGCCTGGCGATCGCGCCTGCCCGCGGCGACCTCGACGAGCTGCTCGCGCTGGTCCGCGCAGAGCTCGACGGGCTGCTCCGGCCCGTCCGCATCACGCGCAGGCTCGAGGTTGAGGACCCCGGCACGCTCCGCCCGGCGATCACGCTCTCCACCGGCGAGCCCTGGATGCTGGTCGGGCGAGGCCCGGCCGACCGGGGCGTGGTCGTCTTCCTCGCCAGCGCGCTCGACCTCGCGTGGACCGACCTGCCCGCCAAGCCGCTGATCGTGCCGATGCTCAATGAGGTCCTCCGCCAAGGCGTCGGGCTTGGCGGGGGCGATCGCGAGGTGCTTGCAGGCTCGCCCTTCGACATGCCGCCCGCAGCCGCGATGCTCGCCAGCGCGGGCGGCGACGCGCGACGCGTCTCGCCCGACGGTCGATCGCTCGACACGCCCATCCGCCGAGCGGGCGCGTGGGAGGTGCGCACGAGCGAGGGCGCCGCGATCGCATCGGTGCTCATCAACGCCGACCCCGCCGGCAGCGCCACCGACACGACCGACATGCAACGCCTCGACGCCTGGCTGGCGGCGGGCGGCATCACCAATACCCGCCTCGACACCGGCGGCTCGAGCGACACGGGCGAGGACACCGCCGACGCCGACACGGGCGGCGGTCGGCTCGCCGCCTGGCTGCTCGCGATCGCACTCGGCGTGGCGCTGATCGAGCTCGCGCTTGCTCGCTGGACCAGTGCGCCGCAGGGTGCCGCTGCCGCACGATCCGGAGCGGCCGCATGAACGAGCTGCTCAATACGATCTTCGGGCTCGAAGGACTGGGCTTCGGCTCCGAGGGGGCGCGTTTCTCCTTCGCGCGGGAGCTGCCCGCGTACGCGTGGGCGCTCTTGCTCGTGGGTGCCGCGGCTCTGGCGTGGTGGTGCTATTGGAGAATCGCGGGGCCCTGGCGCGCCCGCGTGGCGCTGGGCGTGGTGCGCGGCGTGCTGCTCGCGCTGATTTTGGTGCTCGCGGCCGGGCCGCAACTCTCACGCACCAACGAGCGGGTCGAGAAAGACTGGATCGCGGTGCTCGTCGATCGCTCCGCGTCGCTCGGCGTGGCCGACGCCCCCGGCGGTCGAACACGGGACGAGCAGCTCCGGGCCGCGCTCGAGGCATCGGGCGAGGCGTGGGCCGAGCTCGCGGCCGAGCGCAACGTGCTTTGGCTGGGCTTCGACGCGGGCGTCTACGACATCGACCCGCGCGCGCTGGGCGATGCCCAGGGGCCGAGCACGCGCGTGGATGTCGCGCTGGACCGCGTGCTGGCGCGCCTCGTGGCCGAGCCGATCAGCTCGATCGTGCTGCTCTCGGACGGGCGCTCCGTGGGCGAGCCGGGCCGGGGCGTTGTGCGTGCGCTGCGTGCCCAGCGGGTGCCCGTGCTCGCGCTGCCGCTGGGCAGCGCCGAGCCCGTGGGCGACTGGACGGTCGAGCGCGCCGACGCGCCGGCGGCGGCGTTCCTCGACGATGTCGTGCCCGTCCGGGTGCGTCTTGAGCGGCGTGGCGGCGCGGGCTCGGCCCGCGTCGAGCTCGTCGATCGCGCCACGGGCCTCGTGCTGGACGCGAAGCCCGCACCGACGCCCGAGCCGGGCAGCTCCGCCTCCGAGCTGACGCTCACGCACCGCGCCACGGACGCGGGCGACTCGGACTGGGTCGTGCGCGTGGTGCCCGACGGCCGCGATCTGATCCCCTCGAACAACGAGCGGTCGATGTCGATCGAGCTGATCGACCGCCCGCTGCGGATCGCCTACTTCGATGGCTACCCGCGATGGGAGCAGCGCTACGTCAAGAACCTGCTGCTGCGTGAGGCGTCGATCGAGTCCGCGTCGCTGTTGCTCGCGACGGACCGGGCGTACCTGCAGGAGGGCGCGATCACGATCTCCGCACTGCCGAGGTCGCCCGAAGAATGGGCAGCCTTCGACGTGATCGTGATCGGCGACGTCGGGCCCGATGTGTTCTCGCAGCAGCAGCTCGAGTCGCTGCGCGACCACATCGCCGAGCGTGGCGCCGGGCTGCTTTGGATCGCGGGCTCGGGCGCGACGCCCGGCGCGTGGGCGGGCACGCCGCTGGCCGACCTGCTGCCGTTCACCAACGCCCCGGCCGTCGGGCCGATCCTCTCCGAAGTGGTCATGACGCGCCAGCCCGCCTCCGAGCGGCTGGGGTTGCTGGCGCTCGATGACTCGTCGGCCGGCGGCTGGCCCGAGCGGCTGCTCGACCGCGCGACGGGATTCAGCCTGCTTCGGTATGCCCAGCGGATCGACACGGACACCGTCAAGCCCGCCACCGAGGTGCTCGCCGCGTTCGCCGCGCCCGACGGCGTGGAAACGCCCGCGGTGCTCGCGATGCGATTCGGCGCGGGCAAGGTCGTGTACGTCGCGACCGACGAGACCTGGCGCTGGCGCTACGCCCTGGGCGAAGTCTTGCAAGAGCGTTTCTGGCTGCCGCTGCTGCGGCATCTGGGGCGGGCGAGCGCGACGCGGGCGGGGCGGGCGTTCGAGCTGACGGTCAGCCCGCGCGAGGCGACGCCCGGCCGGCCGGTGCGTGTGTCGCTGGAGCTCCTGGATCAATCGCTGATCGACGCGGCGCCCTCGCGCGTCTCGGTCCGCGTGCGGGCGGGGGGTCGCGACGCGGGCGTGCTCGAGCTCGCCCCCGAGCCGGGCGAGGGCTCGGTCTTCGCCGCGACGTGGACCGCACCCGAAGCGGGGCTGTACGACCTCGAGGCGACGGGCCTTGGGATCGCCCCCGGCGCGTCGCTGCGGGTCCGCCCCGACGACGACGAGCTGCGAACACCCGACGCCGACCACGCGATGCTGGCAACACTTGCCGAACAGACGGGCGGCCGCGTGCTGGAGGTTGCCGACCTCTCGCGCCTGGCGGAGATCGCCCCCAACCGCGAGCGGCGGACCGAGGCGCCGCCCGACGTGGCGACCCTCTGGGACACCCTCGCAGCCCTCATCGCGGTGCTGACGCTTGTCGCGATCGAGTGGATCGGGCGCCGGCTCGTGAAGCTGCTGTGACGCGGGCGTGGCGGGCCTGGGCACTTCCCGCGTGCGGCATCGGCGTGGGGAGGCGATGATGCGAGCCGTGCCCGGACGCATGAACCGACCGCTTCGCCCGCCCAGCGGTGACAACGATCGCATCGGACGGGGTACAGAGCCGGTATCGGTGCGAATAGCGTCACAACAGAAGTGCGTCGTGAAGAGGGTCATGCAGCACACGTCGTGAATAGCAACATCCCGCGAGACGATGATCCAAGCGGCGAGAGCCGACCACCAGCCGACGACCTCCACCAGAACCCAGCGAGCGAGAGACAGGAGATCGAGACGACCACGCGAGATGACACGCCGCACCTCGGCTCGGCCCACCGCGCGGTGGCGGGTGTCGCGTCGCGCGCGCGCCAGCTGCTCATCGCGGCGGAGGTCTGCGCGATCGTGCTGGTGCTGGTCGTCGCGGCGGTGCTGCTCGGGCTCGTGGACTTCGGGCTGCGGTTCCCCGCGCCGCTGCGGCTCGCGTTCTGGCTGATAGGAGCAGCGGGTTTGGGTGCGCTGGTCTGGCGACGGGTGCGCCCCGCCTGGCGCTTCCGCCCGAGCGCCACGCAGGTCGCCCTGCGTCTTGAGAACACCGACGCGGGGCGGTCGGCGGGCCTCACGGGCTTGCTCGCGTCCGCACTCGAGCTCGAAGCGGGCGGCCCGGCTGGCACGCCCACCGAAGAAGCGCTCCGACGGCGTGTGGTGGACGACGCGGCGAGCCGCTTTCGCGCGGTGCGCGCCGCGGACGTGCTCCGCCCCCGGCGGACGGGCGTCTGGATCGGCCGATGTGCCGCGGGGCTCGCAGCGGTCGCGGTGCTCTATGCCATGTCGCCCTCGCTGACGACCACCGGCGCGCTGCGCGTGCTCGCGCCGTGGACCGGCGCCGAATGGCCGAAGCGCACGGGCGTGGTCGACGCGGGCACGCCCGAGGTGCTCGCGCTCGGCGAGACGGTGCCCCTGCGCGCCGCGCTGACCAAAACAAACCGCGAGGCCGGACGCACCGCGGTCTGGGTGCGCTACCGCGTCATCGCCGACGGCCGGGCCGAGTCCTGGACACGCGCGCGCCTGACCTCCCAGCAGCAGGACGTCGAGACACCCGACGGCGCGCGGGGCGAGCTCTTCGAGCGGCTGGTCGAGCCCGCGGCTGCGGCACGCGGGTCGGGCGAGCTCCGCCTCGAGTACCGCTTCGAGACCGACGACGATGAGTCCGAGCCGCGGCAGGTGCTGCTCGTCGCGCCGCCGGCGGTCGAGTCGGCCATCGCGACGATCGCGCCCCCCGCGTACGCCGAGGCCGAGGCGTCGATCGCCGGCTCGCCGCTCGCCACGCTCGCCCGCGGCGAGGTTGCCCTTGGAACGGGCCTCGACCAGCGGGCGGTCGCGAGCCCGGTGCTCGAGGGCTCGCGCGTGGCGCTCGAGATCCGGTTCAGCAAGGCGGTGGACGCGGCCGAGGCGATCGAGTCGCTGATCGATCCCGTGCCAGCGGGGCTCGCGGTCCGTGTCGACGGCGAGGCCGAGGGCGCAGCCTCCGATGCGGACGTCGGAACCACCTGGCGCATCGAGTTCGACGCGACCGAGTCGGTGCGCCTGCCGGTGCGTGTGCGCGATCGCTATGGCATCGAACCGGCCGAGGAGCCCGTCTTCTCGGTCCGCGTGCGTGCCGACGCGCCGCCGAGCGTGGCGCTCACCGAGCCCGTGCGTGACGAGATCGTGCTGCCCACGGCGTTGGTCGATGTTGTCGGCGAGGCTCGGGACGATGTCGCGGTGGAGTGGGTCTCGATCGAGCGGCGCGTGGCGCGGGTGCCGCGCGATTCATCCGGTGCGCCACCGGGCGAGGCGGGCGAGCCCGAGTCGCTCCGGCGGGTCGAGCGGACCGACACGCGCCAGCTCGCCCTGGCGAGCGAGGCGCGGGCGCAGCTCGACCTTGCCGAGCTCTCGCTCGTGCCGGGCGATGAGGTCGTGCTCACCGCGACCGCGCGGGACGCGAAGACGGACCGCGAGCCGACCGTGTCGCCGCCACGCGTGCTGCGGATCATCGACTCGGCGCGTTTCGTCGAGCAGGTCCAGCGCGAGCTCGGAGGCCTGCGCGAGGCGGCGATCGCGATCGACGAGCGCCAGGCGGACGTTGCTCAGGCGACGCGTCGCTCGCCGACCGACCCCGCAGTCGCGAGCGACCAGAGTGACATCTCGGATCGCGTGGCCCAGCTCGGCGAGCGGGCCGAGGCGCTTGCCGAGCGGATCGGGCGGAATCGCCTCAATGATGATGCGCTGGAGGACCTGGTCGCGGAGGCGGGCGAGATGCTGAGCCGGGCGGCCGACGCGGCCGACGAGGCGGCCGGTGCGCTGCGCACGCTGCCCCCCGACGCGCCGACCGCGCAGGAGGCCCAGGAGCGCGTGCGCTCGGAGCTGGCCCGGCTCGCCGAGCTGTTGGACCAGGGGCAGGACGCGTGGGTCGCCCGCCGGCGGATCGAGACGCTGCTCGAGCGCCAGCGCGAGCTTGCCGAGCAGACCGCCCAAGCCGGGGCCGAGACCTTTGGGCAGGCGATGGACCAGCTCTCGCCCGAGCAGCAGCAAGCGCTCGAGTCGCTCGCCCAAGAGCAGGCCGAGGCCGCCCAGCAGGCCGAGGATGCGCTCCGCGAGCTCGACGAGCGGGCCGAGGCGTTCCAGCAGGCCGACCCGGCGCAGGCGAGCGCGATGAGCGAGGCGGCCCAACAAGGACGCGAGTCGGCGCTGGCCGAGCAGATGCAAGAGGCCGCGGAGCAGGTCGGGCAGAACCAGACCGCACAGGCGGGCGAGGCGCAGCAGGAAGCGATCGAGGCGCTCGAGGAGATGCTCGAGCAGCTCGACGAGCAGCGGCGCAACCGCGACGAGACGCTCTCGCGGGCGCTGGCGAGCGTGATCGAGTCGCTCGAGCTGCTGATCCGAACGCAGGAGTCGGAGATCGCGGCGCTCGACGCGGCGCTGCCGACCGCCGAGTTCGCCGGCCTAGACACCCGCATGATCCGCCTCCGCGACCAGACGCTGGCGCTCGGGCAGGAGACGCGGGCGCAGATGCGCGAGCTCGGGCCCGTCGCGGACCTGATCGCCGCGGCGGTGGTGCACCAGGGCGAGGCGATCGTGGCGCTCCGGGCCGAGCCGGTCGACGGCGTCGGGGCGGTCGAGCGCGAGCGGCTGGCGCTTACGCGCCTCCGCGATGCGCTCGCCGAGGCCGAGCGGTTGCAGCAGCGCGCCGAGGACCGGGCTGCCCGGCGGGCGCGCGAGGAGCTCAAGCG
>CAYQAD010000035.1:9742-13663 GCA_964415125.1 uncultured Phycisphaeraceae bacterium
TCGAGCCGACCGATGGAACGGCCGGACCGCCCGGGCATCTTTCAGGACGACCCCACCGCGGGCGAGCTGGCCGAGAAGCTCTCGGGCGAGCAGATGTCGCAGGCGTTTCTTGAGGCGGTCGATCTCATGGACACGACCGCCGACCGGATCACCCGCGGCCGGGACCCGGGCCTGGTGACCCAGCGCCTGCAGCGCGACATCCTCCGCACGCTCGACCAGCTCATCGCCTCGTCGAGCGAGGAGCAATCGAGCTCGAGCTCGTCGAGTTCGTCGAGCCAGCAACAACAGCAGCAGCAACCGAGCCAGCCGCAGCAACAGCAGCAGAGCCAGGAGCAGGGCAGCGACAGCTCGCAGGAGTCGACGCCGCCGGGCGCGCAGTCGGGCGACCTGAACCCCGAACTGGCGGCCAACCGCGCCGCGTGGGGCGCGCTACCCGAGCGCACGCGCGACGCGTTGCTCCAGGGATCGAGCGAGCCGTTCAGCGTGCTCTATCAACGGCTCACCGAGCGGTACTACCGCCGCATCGCCGAGGAGGCGTCGCAATGAGTGTGCTTCCGATGGGCGTGAGGCTCGCGATCGCGGCGGGGTTCGGCGTGTGCATCGCCGGCGCGGCGCAGCAACAAGATGCGAGCCCGCCCGCGGGCGGCGGCAGCGCGCAGAACAACGCCGCGGCCGGGGAGATCACGCCCGCGCTCGACGCGGCGGTGACCAAGGGGCTCGTGCACCTGGCCTCACTCCAGCACGAGGACGGGTCCTTCGGGAGTGGGCGCTACGGCAAGAACGTCGCGATCACCAGCCTCGCCTGCCTCGCGTTCATGGCCGACGGACACCTGCCCGGGCGCGGCGTCTACGGCGACGCGGTCGAGCGCGGGCTCGAGTTCGTGCTGCGCCACTCGGCCGAGAACGGGCTGCTCGCCGCCGAGGCCGCCAACGGACCGATGTACGGGCACGGGTTCGCGACGCTGTTCCTCGGCGAGGTCTACGGTATGACCGCAGGCGGCGGCGACACCGAGCTCTCGCGGCGCACGCACGAGGCGCTTGTGAAGGCCGTACGCCTCATCGAGCGCTCGCAGAACGACGAGGGCGGGTGGCGCTACAACCCCGTCCCGTACGACGCGGATGTCTCCGTGACCATCTGCCAGATCATGGGCCTGCGCGCCGCGCGCAACGCGGGCATCGAGGTCAACCGCGACACGATCGATCGCGCGGTGCAGTACGTCCGCCGATGCCAGCTTCCGGATGGGGGCTTCAGCTACCAGCTCAATTCCGGCGACGCGGCGTGGCCCCGCTCGGCGGCGGGCGTCGCGAGCCTCTACTACGCGGGCATCTACGAGGGGGCCGACATCGATCGCGGGCTGACGTATCTGGTCGACACCGCGATGCCGGGCGAGAACCGGGCGTCCCGCGCCCACTATTTCTACGGGCACTACTACGCCGTGCAGTCGATGTACCTGGCTGGGGGCACGTACTGGGCCGAGTGGTGGCCCGCGATCCGCGCCGAGCTGCTCGCGAGCCAGCAGCCCTCGGGAGCCTGGGAGGATCGCACGGTCGGGCCGGCCTATGGCACGTCGATGGCCCTGATCATTCTGCAAATGCCCAAGCGTTATCTGCCGATCTTCCAGAAGTGAACCATACACCCCGCATGCCGACCCGCACCGCCCATGCCGCACGCACGCTCCGAGCCCTCGCGCTCGTCGGCGTCGCGTGCGCCGGGCTCGAGGCGGGCGCCAGCGAGCGCGTGATCGTGATGCCCGACGGCACGTCGCGCGTCGTGGACCTGCTCGCGCTCGATGGCGGCACGATCCGCTTCGAAGAGGACGGCCTCGTGCGCACGCTCGCCACCACCGACGTGCTCGGCATCGTGCAGAGCGACGCGGTGCCCTACGCGCCCTTCGGGTCGTCGGGCGGCGACCCGCGCTATGCGTCGGTCGAGCTCGTCACCGGCGAGCGGTACCCCGGCACGCTGGAAGCCGGATCGGAAGACTCGATCACGATCTCCCACGACCTGTTCGGCCGGCTCGCGCTGCCGATCGACCGCGTCTCGCTCGTGCGCTTCGGCGACTTCGAGGGCCCCGTCCCGACGGACCCCACGGGCGAGGACATCGTGCTGCTGGCAAACGGCGACGCGGCCAAGGGCTTCGTGCTTGCGCTCGATGAGGCGCTGACGATCGAACTCACGGGCACGCCGCGCGTGCTGAACCTCGATTCGCTCGCGGCGGTGCGCCTCGCCAACCCCGCCGAGTCGCCCACGGGCACGGTGGTCTGGCTCGACGACGGCTCGATCGCGAGCGTCGACGAGATCGGCACGGGCTCGGGCGCCCGCGTAACGCTGCGATCGATGCGCACGGCAGCGGGCGAGGCAGCGGCCGTGCGCACATTCGACATCGGCGCGGTGCTCTTCGACGCGTCGCGCGTTCGCCCGCTCGCGGGGATGCCCGCGAGCGTCTCGCTGCCGACCGATCGGCGGTGGTCGGCGATGCCCGAGATCACGAGCGTGCACGCCGATCCGCTGATGTTCACGCCGGACCTGCTGGTGCCGGGCCCGATGACGATCGTCTGGGACATCCCGCGCGATGCCCAGCGCGTCTCGATGACCGTGGAGCTCCCCGAGCCCATGCGCACATGGGGCGACTGCGTGGTGTCGCTCGCCTTCGAGACGCCCACCGGCGACGTCGAGGGCCCCTCGGCCCGCGTGCACCACGACCGCCCGATCGTCACGCTCGGCTCGGACCTGCCCCCCGGCACGCGGCGTGTGGTCTTCACGCTCGACGAGGGCGAGCGCGGCCCGGCGCAGGACCGCGTGCTGCTTCGCCGGCCGATGCTGCTGATGCCCGCGGACCAGTAGGGCCGGGCTCAGCGGAGCTTGATCGACGCGAGCGCGAGCAGCACGAGCACGATCGCGGCGATCCATGCCCGCACCACGACCTGCCCCTCGGTCCAGCCGCGCAGATGCAGCGCGTGGTGGTACGGGGCGATGCGGAAGACGCGCTTGCCCGTGCCGGTCAGGCGGCGTGTGATCTTGAAGACGCCGATCTGGATCGCGACCGACGCGAGCTCGGCGAGGAACACGCCGCACATGATGACGACCACGACCTCCTGGCGGGCGACGATCGCGAGGTAGCCGATCACGCCGCCGAGGCAGAGCGAGCCCGTGTCGCCCATGAACATCTGCGCCGGCGCGCAGTTCCACCACAGGAAGCCCAGCGCCGCCCCCGCCATCGCGCCCGCGAGGACCGCGAGCTCGTCGGCGTAGGGCACGTGCGGCACGAGCAGGAACTGGGCCGCCGACTCGGCGCCCGCGATCAGCAGCACAATCACGAGCCCGATCGAGACCGCCGACGTGATGCCCGTGGCGAGCCCGTCCATGCCGTCGGTGATGTTCACGGCGTTGGACATGCCCGCGATCATCAGCATCGCGAAGAGCACGAAAACGCCGAAGGGCAGGAAGATCAGCGCGGGGTTGGTCTCGCCCGTGCCCGGCACGTAGGTGCGCTGGAAGGGCAGCGTGAAGGCGTGGGCGAGGTCGGCCGGCGCGGCGGAGTCGCCGTGGCGATACGCGAAGACGCCGATGAGCAGGCCGATGCCGAGCTGGAAGACGAGCTTCTCCCAGGAGTGCAGGCCCTGCCTCGAGCCCTGCGGGCGGCGCGAGGCGGTGATCTTGAGGAAGTCGTCGACGCCGCCCAAGGCCGCCATCCAGATCAGCACGATCACGCCGGCCTGGACGTAGAAGACGCGAAGGTCTGCCAGCAGGAGCGTGGTGATGAGCATCGCGCCCGCGATGAGCACGCCGCCCATGGTGGGCGTGTTGCGTTTGCTTGCCGAGTGGTCGCGCATCGCCTCGGCGTCGGCGAGCCCCGAGTCACCGATCTTGAGGCGCGTGAGGGTCGTGATCGTCCGGCGACCGAGCGCGAGCACGATGAC
>CAYQAD010000036.1:0-13498 GCA_964415125.1 uncultured Phycisphaeraceae bacterium
CGTATCCGCTGCAGGCGCGGCGCGTGATGCACGCGGTCTGGGGCGCGGGGCAGATGGCGTGGACCAAGACGCTGTTTGTGGTCGACGAGCACACCGACCCGCACGATCTGCACGCGGTGCTCGCCGCAGCTGCGCGGCACTGCCACCCGCTCCGCGATGTCGAGCGCGTGCACGGGCCGCTGGACATCCTCGATCACGCGGCGCCCCGCCTTGGCGCGGGCATGAAGATCGGCTTCGACTGCACGCCGCGATGGGCGGGCGAGGAAGTGGGGGGGATTGCGCACGATGAGGCGTCGCCCGCGTTCGCGCCCGATCGCCTCGAGGCGGCCGAGCACGCGGCCCGCGGTGTTGAGGGCGTGATCGACGCGAGGGCCCACTGCGACGGCTGGCTGCTCGCCCGCTGCGATCGTCGCAAGGCAGGCACGGGGCGCGCGCTCGTTGAGCGACTACTCGCCTTGCCCGATATGCCGCCCTTTGCCATCGCGCTCGGCCCGGAGGTCGATGTGGGCGATCTTGATTCGGCGCTCTTCCACTGGGTCGCGAACTCGGACGCCTCCCGGGACGCGGTGGTCGCGCACGGCCGGCTCGGGTTCGACGCGACGCCCAAGACCTCGGCCGACTCATCGGAGCACGGGCCCGTGCGGGATTGGCCGCCCGTGCTCGAGATGGATCGCGACACGGGGCGTCTGGTGGACGAGAAATGGTCGCGGTACGGGATTCCGCTCCCGGACTAAGCGGCGCGGGCGTTGCTCAGCCGCCGACCCGCGGCTCGCGGGCCGGGCTCGTCTCGGCGAGGAACGCGTCGAGCTCGGCGACGATCGCCTCGTGCAGGCGAAGGGCGTTGACCGATTGCTCGCCGCGGCTGAGGTCGTTGATGAGGATCGAGAAGGCGATGCCGCCGCCGGTCCCGTCGAGCAGGTAGCCCGAGAGGCAGCGGACGCCATCGATCGTGCCCGACTTGGCGCGGATCTCGTGCTCGATCGGCGTCGATCGGAACCGCCGCTTGAGCGTGCCCTCGCCGACCGTGGGGAGGGACTCGACCATCGGCGCGCGCAGCGTGTCTTGCTCGTGCAGCGCACGGAGCCAGCGTGCGAGCGTGAGGGGCGTGACGCGGTTCTGGTCGCTCAGGCCGCTGCCGTCGGCGACGGCCGTGGTCGCGGCGTGCTCGGCACCGATCGTGTCGGAGATCAGCATGCGCACGACCGCGCCGCCGTTGGTCCACGAGCCGGGCTCGCCTGTGACGCGGTGCCCGATCAGCTTGAGCAGCGACTCGGCGTAGAGGTTCTGTGAGTCGGCGTTGCACTGGCGGAGCACGTCGGTCAGCGGCGTGTTCACCACGGCGACGGTCCGGCCCGTCTGGAATCGCTCGTTCGGATCCGCGGCGCGGCTCGCGGGCGTGCCGCCCTCGGCCGTGCGCACGCCGGCCCGCGCGAGGCGATCGGCAAAGAGCTCGGCGATAAACGTCGGCGCGTCGTGGAAGGGCACCCGGATCGGCACCTGGGCGGCGTAGCGGATGTTGCCCAGAATCGTGAACCGGTTGCTCGCGAGCGACCTGCTGATCCAGGCGGTGTGCCGCGACTTGGTGACGGTCCGGCCGCGGTTTTGCATCTCGATCCAGGGCACCGCGGGCTCGACGTGGTACTTCGGCGCCGACCCCGCGCCGCCCGCGCCCGGCTCGACAAAGACCGCGAGCACGTTCGCGTTGAAGGCGAGCCCCGACACCTCGGCGGACCACGACTTGTTCACATCGTCGGGGTCCCACGACGGGTGCAGGTGCTGGCGGTCGAAGACGCGGTCATCGACCACGACCTCGCGGATGGGGCCGGTGTCCGCGTCGAGCACCGCCTTCGCCAGCGCCGAGAGCAGGCCCTCGGTGCTCAGCTCGGGCTGGGTCTGCTCGAGCAGTTCTGCGTCGCCGAGCGAGGGGTCGCCCGCGCCGATGAGGCGCACGCGGTCGCCCTCGACGGCCACCGCGGTCTGGTAGGCGAAGGACGGCCCGAGCGTCAGCAGGGCCGCGCCGGTGGTGAGCAGCTTCTGGTTCGACGCGGGGACCATCGCCTCGGCCTCGCCGATCAGCGCGATGGGTCGCCCGGTCTCGAGGTCGAGCGCAGCGACGCCCACGACCGCCTCGCCGATGGTGGCACGCTGGATCTTCTCGGCGATCGGGCCGTTGACCGGCTGGGCGATCGCGGTGGCGGCAAGGCAGATCGCGGGCAGCCACGCCATCAGCCTTGCCGCGTGTCCACGTTGGCGGGCTCGCGGGGTGTGGGTGGTGGTGGGCGATGGCTGCATGCGTCCTCGGGCCTCCCTGTGGGCCGCGGGCGGGCAATCGTCACGCCCCGGCTGGCCCTTCATCGGCTCGGGCGACCGATCACCTGCATCGGCGGGCAGAATGCCGACCGAACGATGGGCCGCGGCGAGGCGGATGCCGGCTAGATGTCCTGTACCGACCGGCGCTAGCCCTGGGTTGCGAGCTTCAGGCGGAGTGCCGCGAGCTTGCAGAGCTCCTCGACCACCGACTTGCCCGAAAGCTCCCACTCGCACCAGGCGGTGCCGGCGACGACCGGCGCGTGCTCGATGGGCTCCCGGACGGTCTTCGAGACCTTCCGAAGGCGGAGCTGATCGAGCTGCTCGACGTGCAACGGCATGCCGATCTGGGGCTTCTCGGTCCGCGGGATGAGGTATACCCAGCCCGAGGCGCCGTGCCCGTCGAAGCGAAGTGTCCAGCGCCAGCTGGGGCCGTGCCACTCGAGCTGGGGCGAGAGGCCCTCGATCGCGGAGAGCTTGGTGTGGGCAAGGTTGATAAGCGTGAGCTGGTGGTCGGTGTAGTCCGCGATCAAGTCCGCCCAATCGGGCGTGTTGAAGCGGTTCGTCCATGCGTCGGATGCTGCGGCCACGGCGGTCATATCTCGCTACGCTCGATTCCTGATGGGCTTCCGATGCCGGATCCCCGGGCCCGCGGTGCCGTTGGCACGCCCATGCCGGCCGGAAGCGTTGGATAGTTGCGGCGTGGGCGGGCGGTTTCTACCGTGCGGGCCCCGAGCGCTCGCATTCCCGAGGCTCGAGAGCCCGAACTCCGGCCGCCCGAACCACGGCGCACCGGCCGCTCGATTCCGGGCCGCCGCTCCCCCAGCTTTGTGAGAACGCCCGCCATGGCGACGAATCAACAGCCCGCGCCCGCCGACCACGACGCCGACCTCCGCGACGCGGCCGTGCTGGTCGTCGATGACAACCCGCACAACCTGGAGCTGCTCCAGGCGTATCTCGAGGACCTGGGCTGCACGATCCGCGGCGCTACGGATGGCCGCGAGGCGATTGACTCGGTCGCCGCCACGCCGCCCGACCTGATCCTCCTGGACATCATGATGCCGCGGATGAGCGGGTATCAGGTCTGCCAGGAGGTCAAGCGGTCCCCCGAGACGCGTGATATTCCGATCATCATGGTCACCGCGCTCAACGAGGTGGGCGACGTCGAGCGGGCGGTCGACGCGGGCGCCGACGACTTCCTGACCAAGCCGGTCAACAAGCTCGAGCTGCTGACGCGGGTGCGATCGCTCCTGCGCGTCCGGCTGCTCCGCAAGGAGCTCGACCGCACGCTCGCCGAGGTCAAGCGTCTCCGCGGCGAGCAGTAGGTCGGTCGAGAGGCTCGTCGAGAGGCCCGGGGTTGCCTGCCCGGTTACGGGCAGCCGGCGCCCCAGAGGCTGAGGTAGAACGAGAAGTCCGAGAGGGTGACCGAGCCGTCGGGCGTGCCGTTGGCGGTGCCGTCGGTCGTGACGTCGGCCGCGGGGTCGCTCGCGCCCCAAAGGCCGAGGTAGAAGGAAAAGTCCGAGAGCGTGATCTCGCCGTCGGGGATCCCGTTGGAGGTGCCGTCGGTCGTCACGTCGGCGCGCGCGGCGAGGAGGAAGGACCGAAACGTCGGCGTCGACGCGGTGCTCCCCGTGGCGTTGCTGGCGGTGACGCCCCAGTAGTAGGTCGTGCACGCCGGGAACCCCGAGAGGTCGTTGGCGATGGTTGTCGACGTGGTCGAGATCGACGAGATGACGCTCGTGAGGGCGGGGTCGGTCGCGACTGTGAGCGTGTAGTCGTCGGCGTCGGTCGCGGCGGACCACGCGAAGGTCAGGTCGCCATCGGTCGCGATCGCGTCGGCGGGGGCGGTGAGGTTGAACGCGCCCGGCTCGCTCGCCTCGGCGAGGGGCAGGATGAAATCTGCCACGACCGGGCGGTGGTCCGACGCGATGCCCGTGAGCAGCTGGGGCGGGCCGGGGAACGCCGAGAACTCCGGCGGATTGGCGCCGTTCGCGTTCATCGGTGAACTGTTGACGACAAACGACCGGCGAAGCGTGGCGATCGAGTCGTGGTAGGCGATGTAGTCGAGCTTGCTCGAGCCGAGCGTCGCGTTGCTACCGCCGAAGAACTCGGTGGCGAGGTCGTAGGAGGAGTCGCTCAGGTCGGCGTCGGTGCCGTCGTCGAAGCCGGCACCGCCGCGGAGGAACCAGGTCTGCGGGGCGCTGGAGTTGAACAGCTGCCCGTCGTCCTCGTTCCAGTCGCCGCCCCAGATCACGGGCGTGTTCTCATCGAGCACCATTGTCGCGGGCGGGTTGTCAACGATTTTGCCGTTCGGGTCGGGCGTGCCCGTGCCCGCACCATTGAAGAGGTAGTGGATGTAGTAGGCGACGCGCTGGGCGGCACGCCGGCGCTGGTCGCGGTCGCTCGAGCTGCCGCCGGCTTTGAGGTGCGCGTTGCCAACGACCACGTCGCCGGCGTAGATCGCGTTGGGAAGATCGATCTCGGCGAACTGGTGCCCGCGAATCTCGGCCCGGCCCGACGTGGGGTTCCACGCGTCGGCGACGGTCAGCGGGATATCGCTCGCGAGGGCCTCGCCGTCGCCGTTGAGATCAACGAACGGGTATCGGCTGAGGATGACGTTGCGGTTGAAGCCGTCGTCGCGGGTCGAGACGAACACGTGCGGCAGGTCGTAGCTGGGGTCGTACTTCTTCACGAACGCGGTGACGGTGCCGCCGCGGAAGGGATCGGTCCCGCCGTTGATGAACAGGTCGATGGTGGTTTCGAGGGCGCTGACCGAATCGACGCCGCCGCCCGTGCCGTTGCCCGAGTTGTCGCCGACCTCCTGGAGGATGAGCACGTCGGGCTTGAAGGCGGCGACGTGGATCGCCAGAGCGGTCCAATCCGTCGTGCCTTCCTGCTTGGTGTCGGAGGTCGAGCAGATGCCGTCCCGGATGTTGTAGGTCATCACGCGATAGTCGGCCGGGTCGGTCTTGAGCCACTGCCCGTTGTTCGGGTCCCACTGGGCCGCGGCGGTTGGTGTCTGCGTCGAGAGGGCGGCAAGCGTGAGCAGGAGGGGGGTTGAGCGAAGCGAGCGGGGCTGGCGAGTCATGCGGTGATCTCCATCGGTCTGGTCGGTCCCTTTACGCAACGATCGGCCGATCGGACGACGTGCTCGCGGAGGAAACCAACCGCTATCAACAGGAAGCGAGGCCCACGCCGGCAAGCGTGGGCCTCGGGAGGGATCGAGTTGCCCGCCCGGTCTCCCGGGCGTGTGGCCGAGAGGTCAGGCGTGCCGGGTTACGGGCAGCCGGCACCCCAGAGGCCGAGGTAGAACGAGAAGTCGGAGAGGTCGACCGTGCCATCGGGCGTGCCGTTCGAGGTGCCCGTGGTGGTGAGGTCGGCGGCGAGATCACCCGCGCCCCAGAGGCCGAGGTAGAAGGAGAAGTCTGACAGGTCGACCACGCCGTCGGGGATGCCGTTGGACGTACCCGTGGTGGTGGTGTCCGCCGGGCCGCAGACCGGGCCGACGTCGGCTGGGTTGTTGGAGGTCACGTAGAGGAGGACGTTGTAGGCCTCATCGGGGCTGAGCGGGTCGCCGCCGCCGGCGGTGGGGTTGTTGAAGTCGTCGTCGGCGTTGACGTCGTAGACGATCTGGGCCGCGAGAACCAGGCCGGTCATGGCCTGCGGGGCCGCGGCGTCCAGGAGCGCCGGATCGACGCCGCCGAGCGGGTTGGGGTTCACGCTGTTGGCCCAGAAGCCCGAGGGGGCCGCGGCGCCGTTGGAGAGCGCGACCTGGAGGAACTGGACCTGGTAGTTGAGGCCCGAGTTCTGACCTTGGAAGACGTTGCCCTGCTCGATGATGAGCTCGAGGTCGTAGCAGTTGGTGTCCGAGTTGTAGATGCCGCGGACGAGAGCGGTATCGGTGTCGACGAAGGGCACGCCCATCATGTCGGTCTTGTTGAGCGAGACGCCCGCAAGGAAGTAGATGTTGCCGCGGGAATCGAAGGAGGGCACGGAGAGCGAGGGGCCGAGGATGGTGCCGCCGGTCACGGTGTCGTAGTCGATGAGGGTGCCGATCGAGGCGCCGCCGGGGCCATCGAGGATGGGCTTGCCGGTGAGGTTGTCGAAGTCGGTCCACGCCGCGACGGTCCACTCCTGGGACGCGACGTTGTTCGGGTCGGCCGGGTCGAATCGGCAGACGACGATCGCGGTGTAGGGCGTGTCCTGCTGGTCGAAGATGCCGCGGTCCTGCACCGCGCTGGCGACCAGGGCCTTGCCGCTGACGGGATCGAAGCCGACCGAGGCGATGCCCACGGGGCCGCGGAACGTTGAGATGCCGCGGTAGTGGTCGAACTCCCACTCAGGCGCGTTGCCGCCGCCGCCCATGCCGGCGGTCGAGTCGAGGGTGAAGGGATCGCAGGGATCGCTGACCAGGTCGGGCAGCGTGAAGGCGGCCGTGTCGACGGGCGCGCCGGTGCCATCGACGCCGAAGGCGACGATCTGCTTGGTGTCGAAGTTGCTGTCCTTGCCGAGGATGGCGGCGGTGCCGACCGAGTTCGGGAAGATCTGCACGGGCGAGAAGCCCGGCACGCCGCGCTGGTCGGGCGTGCCCGCGGGGCGGTGCGCCGTGGTCGCGCTGGTGGGGCCCTCACCGAAGACGGCCTCGCCGTTGAAGTTGCTGCCGATCGCGGCGCCGTTCGTCGTGCTGCCGAGCGACGCGGGGACGGCCGCGGGGACCGAGTGGGTGGTGCCGCTGCCGACGAGGATGTTGTCGGTCGCTTCCTTGCCGAGCGAGGCGGGGTTAGAGCCATCGATGTCGTTCACGCCGGACGTGCGGTCCTGGTTGCGAACGCGGAAGTAGTTGTTGCCGGTGACCGGATCGGGCAGGCCGCCCACGAAGTCATCGGCCCGCAGGAAGCCGTTGCCGGCGGCGTCGATGCCGCCGACGCCCAGCGCCGCGGAGGACCCGGTGCCGTTGCTCGGCATGTTGGTCGCCGACTGCACGCGCTTCACGTAGAGGCGGTTGGGCTCGGCGGGATCGAAGTTGATGATCGCGGCCTGGATGCCTTCGAAGGTCGAGGCCGGGATGCCTGCCGTGCCGGCGAACGAAGCCTGGTGCACGGCGACCTGCGACGCCGTGCCGCTGGGCGTCACGAACGTCGTGGGGACGGCGTTACGGCCGGTGGTCACGCCGACGCCGGCCGCATCCCAGAAGGCGTACGAGGACGCGGCGAACGCGACGCTCTCGAGCACGTCTTGCGACATGCTCTGGCCCGAGGTCAGGCCCGTGAAGAAGTTGGTGTCGGTCTTGAACGCCTTGAGCACGGGGCCCACAGCGAACTCGGTGCCCCACGAGCCGAAGTGGGCGTCGAGGTCGAGGATGTACGAGGTCACCGCGGCGTCGACGAACGCGTCGGGCGCGTCGCCGGGAAGGCCGCCCGTCGCGGAAACACTGTCCTGCGCCATGGCGGGCATAACCGCGCCGGCGCTCGCCACGAGGGCAAGCATCGCGAGCTTCTTCATAATCTCGATCTCCTTGGTGTTCGACCCCCGGGCGCTGTGCCGGGGGACCAGGCCTCGGCCGCCCGGACGCGATCCGGGCAACACTCCATCACTCGGTCATCCACACGCGGCAACCACGCCGCATGGTACGAAGCGAAAACAGCCGTACGACGGCCGATTTCAATCTCTCCACGCAGCGATCCTAGCCCACCAGGCCCTGATCACGACGCGGCAACCCGTGCAAACCTCGGTCAAGATTCAATGAATATCCCCCGCCGCAATCGGGCGGAGAAGATAGGGGGTTTGTCGCCCGGTGCAGCCGTGGTTTTCGGACGCTGTTCAGGCCCGCCGGGGCTCGGCGATCGCTGCCGCGATCTGGGCTGCGAGCGTCGCGTTGGACCGGACCAGCGCGAGGTTTGCCGCGAGTGTCCGGCCGGCCGAGATCTCGTGCAGCGCCCCGAGCACCGCGGGGGTGACGCCCCGCCCCACCGCGCCCTCGGCCTCCGCCCTCGCCTCGGCCTGGGCGAGCCACTCGCGGAAGGTCGCCTTGTCGATCTCATCGGCCTCGGGGATCGGGTTGGCGATGACGACGCCCCGGCCGGCCCGGGCCAGCTCCCAGCGCACGAACTCGGCGAGCTCGCCCGCATCGTCGAACCGCGCATCGACGCCCGCGCCCGATCTCCGCTGGTAGAACGCGGGAAACTCATCGGTCCGGAAGCCGAGCACCGAGACGCCGAGCGTCTCGAGCGTCTCGCGCGTGGCGACGACATCGAGCAGGCTCTTCACGCCGCTGGCGACCACCGCCACGGGAAACCGCGTGAGCGCCGAGAGGTCGCTCGAGATGTCCAGCGCCGTGCCGTAGTGCTTGTGCACGCCGCCGAGCCCGCCGGTCGCGAACACGCGCACGCCGGCGCTCGCTGAGAGCTCCATCGTCGCGGACACGGTCGTCGCGGCGCTCTGCCCGCGATGGATCAGCGCGCCGAGGTTCGCGGTGTTCGCCTTGGGCACGTCCGCCCGCGACATCAGCGCTGCGAGCTCGTCGTCGGTCATGCCGACGATGGGTGTGCCCTTGAGCACGCCGACCGTTGCGGCATGCGCGCCCTGGGCCGCGATGAGCGTGCCCAGCTCGGCGCTCAGGGCCTTGGCTTCGGGCGCGGGCAGGCCGTGGACGAGCAGCGTGGTCTCGAGAGCGACGGCGTTCGATGGGGCTCGGCTGATGATCTTCACGGGCCGAGCCTACGCGGAAGAGCGCGACCGCGTGGATACGGATCACCCGAAAAAACCAGCCCAAAACGCACACCGCCCCGCGGACGCCGGGGCGGTGTGAACAAAGTCCAATATTGTGCGGGACGCGGCACCGAGCCGCACCCCGCCCTCCGATCGGCTCGATGTCGGGCCGGCCGGACCGAGTAGCCGGTGCCTGCTGTCAGACGAGGTCCTTGAGGCCCTTGAGCGGGCGGACCTTGACGACGTTGCGGGCGGGCTTGGCCTTGAACATGGTCTCCTCGCCGGTGAAGGGGTTGATGCCCTTGCGACGGGGAACGGCAGCCTTGCGCTGCACGACGACCTTCATCAGGCCCGGCACGTTGAAGGTGCCCGGGCCACGCTTCGAGAGGTCGGCCTCGATCATGGTCGACATGGTGTCGAAGACCGCGGCGACTTCCTTCTTCGAGATGCCGACGTGATCGGCGATGATCCCGAACGTCTCGCTCTTGGTGCGGTTCTTCGACGCCGCGGTGATCTTCGCGGGCTTGGCGGCAGCCCGTGCGGGTGCCTTCTTCGCCGTGCGCTTCGCGGTCTTCTTGGCCGTCTTGCGCGTGGTGGTCTTCTTCGCGGTTTTGCGCGTGGTGGCGCGAGAGGTGGTCTTCCGTGCCACCTTCTTGCGGCCCGCGGCCTTCTTCTTTGCAGCCTTCTTGGCCATCGTGTTTCTCCTTAGCTTCTTCAGACTCCGTCCGAGAGCCAGCCGAACCGTACATCGGCTGCGCGCGGTCCGCAAGTCGAGAAAGGGGCGATTGGCTCTGAAAAAACAGAGTGAATCGGCACCCCGCCGCGCCTTCCCGGCTCAGCAGCACAGCTCCACCACGAGCGGCGCGTGGTCGCTCGAGCCCCGGCGCACCGGGCCCTCGCTGTACTCGACGCGCCGCACGCGCGGCATCACCGGCGCGTTCGCCAGCGCGTGATCGAGGCGGTAGCCGCGCCCGCCGTGCGACCACCAACTCGCCGCGTCGACCTTTGGATGCAGATGCCGAAAGACGTCGTCGAAGCCGAGCGCCGCGAGGCGTCCGAGCGGCTCGCCATCGCGTCGCGTCAGGCCCGCGCCGTCAACGCCGGCCCTGCCCGCGTTGAGGTCGCCGATGATCAGCGTCGGCTCGCAAGTCATTGTGCGGGCAAGGTCTACGAGCGAGTTCCACGCGTGGGCGCGGGCTGTCGGTTGTCCTTTGTCGGGCATGTGGGCGGCCACGAGCGTGAGGTCCGCCGACACCACGCGCACGGCTCGGATGCGCCCGAATCCCGCCTGGCTTGCCGGCGTTTCCAGCGCGCTGCGCGAGGCGATCAGCAGGCCGTTCGCGGCTGCGGGGCCGGCGCTTTCGGCGTCGGAATCAAGCGTTGCCTGGTGTGGCAATCCGAGGTCCGCGAGCGCTCCTCGGAGGCAGCCGCCGCGACCCGATCGGAACTCGCTGAGGGCGACGATGTCGGGCGAGAGGGCGGCCAGATCGAGGCAGATTTCTGCCACGCGTCGTCCGCCGCCGTGCAAAATATTCCAGGCCACGACCCGCATCGAGCCCCATTTCGTCGACGTTTCGGCCGCGATCGGGCGGTCGATCGTGGCGATTCGTCTACCGTACCGCGATGCCAAGCACGCCGCAGCACGCCCCGCGAATCGCTGTAACCCGCCTCGTGCCGGGCCCGCTCGAGCCCGCCGCCGCGGGCCGGCGCGTGCAGGCGGAGGTCGACATGGGGCCGCCCGAGTTGCCCTCACGCGACGCGGTGCTCGCGCGGCTGCCCGGGGCTTCGGTCGTCGTCACGATGTTCAGCGACCGCGTCGACGCGGGGTTTCTGGACGCGGCGGGCCCCTCGCTCAAGGGCGTGTGCAACTTCGCCGTGGGCTTCGACAACATCGATCTCGAGGCGTGCCGAGCCCGAGGCGTGGTGGTGTGCAACACGCCCGACGCCGTGACCGAGGGCACGGCCGACCTGGCGTGGACGTTGATCCTCGCTGCCGCCCGCAGGCTCATCGAGGCCGATCGTTTCGCGCGCAGCGACGCCTATCCCGCGGGCGGCCCGCTGGGCATGGGTGAGCTGATGGGCATGGACCTCACGGGCCGGACGCTGCTGATCGTCGGCGCCGGCCGCATCGGCTTCGCGACGGCCCTGCGCTCGATCGGCTGGGGCATGCGCGTGCTGTACGTCGCGCGGAGTCGGCACCCCGAGTTCGAGCACGCGCCGCTGGGCGCCGAGCGCGTGGATCTCGAAGAGGGCCTGCGCCGCGCGGACGTCGTGTCGGTCCACGCGCCGCTGACAGACCAGACCCGGCACATGCTTAACGCGACGAACATCGGGCTACTCAAGCCGACGGCGATCGTCGTGAACGTGGCGCGCGGGCCCGTGATCGACGAGGCGGCGCTGGCCGAAGCGCTGGAGCGGGGCGCGATCTGGGGTGTGGGACTCGATGTCTTCGAGCGTGAGCCGACGATCGATCCGCGCCTGATGGCCTCCGACCGCGCCGTGCTGACGCCGCACATCGGGTCCGCGGAGATCAAGCACCGCGAGATGATGACCGCGATGGTCGCGGCCAACGCCGGCGCGATCATCGCGGGCACCGAGCCGCCCAACCGCGTGGGCTAGCTCAACGGGGTCTGGCTGTGGGTCCGGCTGTCGGTCTGCATGTGGGGCGCATCACCGGCGTGTGGGCGGTGCCGCAAACTCGATCTCGAGGTAGCGGGCGACGTAGTCCACGATCGAGTCGGCTTCGGGGATCGCGGGGTTCGAGGTGTGCCCCATCGGCTCGAACCGCATGCCCTTGAACCGTGCCGTTGCCTCCTCGATGGACAGCCCGAGCTGCATCGCGAGGCTGAACGCCCGGCAGAACGCCTGGCAGAAGCCCGACAGCGCGGAGCCCTCCTTGGCGACCTTGATGAAGATCTCGCCGGGCGATCCGTCGTCGTAGAGGCCGATCGTGAGGTACCCCTCGTAGCCGCCCACCGCGAACTTGTGGGTGATCGATTCGCGGGTGTCCGGCAGGGAACGGCGTGTGGCGAACATGGGCTTGTCCTTCGGGTCCGGCGTCGGCATGGAGACACGCTAGTGCCGATCGCCCCCGCTGGGCGACCGACGCGCCCACCCGGGCGGCCGAATCGGGTGTGCAAGGCCCGTGTCGGCCATAAACAGGGGGCGGCTGATATATCGGACCCGGTCCGGACGCCGGTGCAAAAGTGTCCCGCGAGCGTCCCAACCCAAACGGACCGCCTTGTCCGGCGGGCCGAACCGACCGATACTTCACCAGAGGCACATCGCCCCGGCAGTGGGGCAGCAGGAGCCGAGCACCCGCATGTCGCGACCCGCAGGGACGACAGGTCGATCATCCGCCCACGCGACCATCGCGGGGCTTTCGGCGTTGGTTGTGCTCTCCCTCGTGCTGCAGACCTCGGCTCCGGCGACAATCGCGGCCGTGCAGGCCGGCTCGCCCGTGCCCCGTGCCGCCCAGCCGCGCCATGAGATCGACCGACGCGTGCTCGCCGAGCGTCCGACGCCCGAGCGGGCAGCGGTGCCGACTCGTCCGAGTGTCAACGAACGCCCGGCCGCGGGCGCCGCGCCGGGATTCGATCGGCATGACCAACCGACGCCGCGAGACGCGGCGCGACAGGGCCGGGGCGGCCTTGCGCCCCCGATGACGCTCGCCTGAGCGCCCGCCCGACGCCGATGCCCGCAATAAAAGAGGCAACGCGCGTCGGCTTCCCCATTCATCCAGAGATAGCAACCGATCCGCTGCGCGCGATATCCCGCTGCGCGGCATGTCCACCACATACGGACGCAACGCACCATGGCTTCCCAAGAAATCCCCGTCATCGGCCCCCTGCTCACCAAGATCGTCGGCTCGCGCAACGACCGCTTCGTCAAGCGGTACACCAACCGCGTCGAGGCGATCGGCAAGCTCGAAGAGCAGGTCCGCGCGATGACCGACGAGCAGATGGCCCAGAAGGTCACCGAGTTCCGCGAGCGTCACGACAAGGGCGCCAAGAGCGAGGACATGCTGATCGAGGCCCTGGCCGTCGCCCGCGAGGCGATGGACCGGGGCGTGGGCATCCGCAACACGCTGAACCCCGAGGCCGGCTTCGATCCCTCGAAGCTCCCGGACGATGCCCGGGCGATCTACGAGCAGTGCCGTGCCGAGGCCGAGGCGATGGAGCCCATCGCGCCCGAGGGAGAGTTCCTCGGATGCGCCGAGCCCGTCGAGGGCTGGCGTCGCGTGGCGATCCCGAACCGGTTGTACGAGGCGGTGCGCGAGCTGTATCCCGAGAGCCGCCCGCCGTTCCGGGCCCGCCCCTTCGACGTGCAGCTGATCGGCGCGATCGTGCTGCACAGCGGCAAGATCTCCGAGATGCGGACCGGCGAGGGCAAGACCATCGTCGCCCCGCTCGCCTGCTACCTCGCGGCCTGCGAGCATAAGCAGGTGCACGTGGTCACCGTCAACGACTACCTCGTCCAGCGC
>CAYQAD010000037.1:0-13381 GCA_964415125.1 uncultured Phycisphaeraceae bacterium
CGACGCCCGCCCAGTCGAAGGGGGCGAGGTCGCGCTGGTCGTCGGTGATCCAGGCCGATGTTGGGGCGGCGCCGCCTTTGAGCGCGGCCCGGATCTGCCGGGGCGCGTCGGCCGGGTTGACGATGACGCACACGCTCTCCGAGCCGTCGGGCGAGGCGAAGGCGCTCGCCATCAGATCATCGGGCAGACCGGCGATCTCGACGCGCGACCAGCCGCGATGGACGAATCGGCTCCACTGGGCGATGACCCAGAGGCGCTTGGTTGTTTCGATCTCGTCGCGGTCGAGCCAGCAGTGCACGAGGCCGTCGCAGTAACGGCTTCGGCTGAGCCCGAGCCACCACGTCCACTCGCTCACGCGGCCGATCGTGAAGTCCTCGTGCATGGTTTGGGCGACGACGAGGCCCGACTGCATCGTCGGGTCATGCCCGCCGCGCATCTCGCAGAACTCGCTCATGACGACTTTGACGCCGGGCATGTGCTCGTCGAGCCATGCGCGGGTCTGGCGCCGCTCCGCCGCGCCGGACCAATAGCTGTGGATGCTGATCGCGTCGAGCGATGCGCGGAGGACCGGGTCCGACCAGATCACGCCTGCGTACTCGGGCGTGCTTGCCCATGAGCCGGCGTCGAAGAGATCGAGGTGCACACGCTCGTTCTCGTCCCGGGAGTCGACTTCGGCGAGCACCGCACGACCGACGCGGCGGACTTCCTCGGGTGTGTAATGGCAGCCTTCCTGCCAGCGTCGCTCATCGTGCTCGCCCCAGAGCCAGTTCGGCTCGTTGACGGGCGACAGGCGTGCCGACGCCAGGCCGACCTCGTCCATGGTGAGTAGGCTCACGTCGATGAGGTAGCGGGCGAAGTCGGCCTCGCCGCCCTCGATGAGGTTGCTGCGTCCGCCGTCGCCGCCGCTGGTCTTGCCGTTGCGGGTCATGCGTCTCGGTGGGCTGATCGTGAAGAGGACGACATCGTCGACGCCGCGCGCCATGACGCGGCGGAGCAGGTCGAGGTTCTTCGCGTCGCGGGTGATGTCGTACACGAAGGGGGCGAGCTCCACGTCCGCCGAGCGGCGCGGGCGGACGAGCACGTCCTCGCCCGCGGCCGAGGGCAGGTTGTGGCGGTAGATGGTCAGGCCCGCGCCGGCGCCCGTGAAGAGCAGGTCGAGGGCGCGGTCCTGGTTCTCGCGGGTGATGCCGTCGAACCAGTTGGGCGTCCAGCAGCCCGAGGCGCCGAAGCCGTCGATCGTCTGGTGGCGCACGCTGGTGTCGATGGTGATGGTCGCGGGCTCGGCCGCGGGCGCGAGACTGCTTGCGACGCCAAGCAGCAACGCGATCGCGGCGCACAGGCGCTTAGCGGAAGATGACATACAGCCCCACAGTTACGGCGATGATGAGCCCGCCGACGAGGTACTGGAAACGCCACGGCTCGACGTTGACGTCCGACACGGGCAGCGTCCGCGGCTCGGGCATCGGGCGGAGCGTCGCGACAACGCCCATCATGACGAACAGCGCGATGAAGATGATCGCCATGTGGTGCAGGAAGGCGATGGTCGAGAAGTCGTAGAGCGGCTGGAGCAGGCCGCCCAGCTCGCCCGCCTCGCCGCGCTTGGCGAGGAACCAGCCCGGCAGGCGGAAGGTAGCGTACAGGATTGGTCCGACGATCAGGGCGAGTCGGCCGGCGAGCGCTGGGGCGTGCTTGAACACCATGCCGCCGAGGAACACCGCGACGATGCCCGGGCTGATGAAGCCCCAGATTTCCTGGATGTAGGCGAACACACCCGAGAACATCCCGGGCAGCGGCGCCATCAGGCAGGCGAGGATGGCGATGACGCCGGTCGACCATCGCCCGACCACGACCTGGCCTCGGGGCGTGATGTCGCGGTTGATGTACTTGCTGTAGAAGTCGACGGTGAAGATCGTGGACGCGGAGTTGATGCCGGAGTTGAAGGTCGACATGATCGCGCCGGCGAGGGCCGCGAGCATGACGCCGCGGAGGATGGGCGGCATCATCTGCGAGATCATGTAGGGGTACGCCTGCTCGCCCGCCTTTGCCTCGTCGCCGCCCGCGCCGGCCATGATCTCGGGCCCGAACTGCTGCCACGCGATGATGCCCGGGATGACGATGATGAAGGGGATGAGCAGCTTGAAGAGGCAGGCGAGGAAGATGCCCTTCTGCCCCTCGGCGAGACTCTTGGCGCCGAGCGTGCGTTGCGTGATGAACTGGTTGAGGCCCCAGTAGAAGAGGTTGGGGATCCAGAGCCCGCCGACGAAGACCGCGAGCCACGGGACGTCGGGGTCGTTCCAGGGCAGGATGACGCTGAGCTTGGTGCGCTCGGCGCCCGACTCGTCGACGTACTTTGCGCTCTCGGCGAAGTTCTTCCAGCCTTCGACGATGCTGCCGCCGGAGACGCCGCCGTTGTCGCCGAGCACGCCGCCGCCGGTGAGCTTGAGCCCCAGGTAGAGCACGAGCGCGCCGCCGCCGAGCAGTGCGGCGCCCTGGATAAGGTCGGACCAGACGACGGCCTTGAGCCCGCCGTAGATCGTGTAGACCGCCGCGACGATCCCGATCATCCACGCGCCGGCGATCGTCGCGATGCGCTGGGCGGTTAACTGCTGATCGGCGGTCAGCTCGGCCCAGGGCAGGTCATACAGCAGGCCCGCGACGTGCTGCGGGAAGCCGAACACGCCGTTGAGACCTTGTGCGCCCGAGTAGAGGACGGTTGCGAGCAGGGCGACGACGTAGAGCACCATGAGGTAGCCGGCCATGATGGAGCGGGCGGTGCGGTCGTAGCGGTACTCGAGGTACTCGGGCATGGTGTAGATGCCCGCGCGGAGGAACTTGGGCAGGAGCCACCAGGCGACGAAGACGAGGCAGATCGCCGACATCCACTCGTAGCTTGCGATCGCGAGGCCGACGCGGCCGAACGCCGAGCCGGCCATGCCGACGAAGTGCTCGGTGGAGATGTTCGAGGCGATGAGCGAGAAGCCGATGAGTCCCCAGCCGAGGCTTCGGCCGGCGAGGAAGTAGTCCTCGCTGGTCTTCTCGCGCCGACCCGCCCAGAGCGAGACGCCGACCACCAGGGCCATGAACAGCAGGAAGACGACAATGTCGATCGCACCAAGACCCATCGGCAGGCACCCCTCGTCGCGACACCGACCGGTGCCCAGGGTGCCAGAAGTACCCGCGGTGGGGGCACCGTGCAACGGCACGCCGGCTACGGGCGTTGCTCTTCTTTCGCAGGCACGACGCGCGTGCGGCCGGGCGTTGGCGGGCCGGGCCTGTTACTCGGCTGGGCTGGGGCTTGCGAGGTAGGCGGGCCGCCACGGCTCGGGGTCGCCCGGGCGCGCGCTGAGGAACCGCGCATCCTGCGTGGCGAGCCATGACTCGAGGGCGGCACGCATCTCGGCGACGCGGCTGGGCATCGTCTCGGCGAGGTCGGTGCGTTCGCCGACGTCGGCGTCGAGGTTGTAGAGGTGCGCCCGCCCGTCCTCGTAGCGCTGGATGAGCTTCCAGGGCCAGTCGATCATCGCGCCGCCGGGGAAGCCGCCCTGGTTGCCGTAGTGCGGGTAGTGGAAGAAAAGCGGGCGGGTGTTGGGTGCCGCCGACGCGAGTTCGCGGAGCGAGACGCCGTCGGTGTGAGGACGCGTGAGCCCCGCGGCGTCGAGCAGGGTGGGCAGGATGTCGTTGGTGATCGCGGGGGCCTCGATGCGTGCGCCGTTGTCGAGCACGCCCGGCCAGCGGGCGATGAAGGGCACGCGGACGCCGCCCTCGTAGAGCCAGCCCTTGCCGCCTCGGAGCGGGGTGTTGGCGGTGGGCGAGCCCTCGGCGGTGCTCAGGCCGCCGTTGTCGGAGACGAAGATGACGACCGTGTCCTCGCGCAGCCCGAGCTGATCGATCGCGCCGAGCAGCCGGCCGATGTGCTCGTCCATCGCCTCGACCATGGCGCCGTAGACGGCGTGGTCCTGGCGGACGCGGACGGGGCGCGTCGCGCCACGGTCGGGCCAGACCTGTTCTTCGTCGCCGAAGCGCTGCTCGTCGGTCAGGCCCAGCGCGTCGCGGCGGGCCTCGTACTTCCGGACGAGATCGTCGCGTCCTTGCAAGGGCGTGTGCACCGAGTAGTAGCTGAGCACGGCGAGGAAGGGGCGATCGGCGTCGCGGGCTTCGAGGTAGCGGATCGTCTCATCGGTGAGGCGGGCGGGCAGGTGCTCGCCGTCGGGCGCGTCGAGCCCGATGAAGGGCTGGTACGGCGCGAAGAAGCCATCGTGCCCCGGATTGCCCTTGCCGGAGCCGGCGATGTTGACGTCGAAGCCCTGGAAGGTCGGCAGGTGCCGACCGGCGTCGCCCAGGTGCCACTTGCCGGCGAAGAACGTTTGATACCCCGCGGCGCGCAGATGCTCGGCGATCGTGAGGGCCTGGTTTGGCAGGGCGCTGGCGCGGTCGGCCGAGAGGAATCGCATGCTGCGAGCCGGGCCGGCGCTGAACCACTCGGTCATGTGCCCGCGCGAGGGGTAGAGGCCGGTCATGATGCTCGCGCGGGTCGGGCTGCACACGGGCGAGGCGGCGTAGCCGTGCACGAAGTTCGCGCCGGACGCGGCGAGCGCGTCGAGCGCGGGCGTGTTGTAGAAGGACTCGGGGTTGTTCGCGCCGACGTCGGCCCAGCCGTAGTCGTCGGCGATGATGAGCAGGACGTTGGGCGCGGTGCTCGCGCGTGCGATCGGCGAGATCGCGACCGCGAGGGCGAGCAGCGCGAGCCGGAGGAGTCGCGGCGGGATTCGGTGATCGATCGACATGTGTTGCACCTCCAACGCGTGCGCTGCGCGGGCATCGACGGGCGCTGCGCGACGCGGCGACATTGGTATTGGCAGGCGGCCGCGCGAGCAAACGCTGCCAAAGCAGGGCAACACGTTGGGCACGAGCTGGGACGGTGAAGGGGTGTCGTGACTGGGGCCACCGGAGGTAGGCATCAGTGCGCGGCTGCCGAGATGCCCGAGAACAAGGCGACGGCTTTATCCGGTATTGCGGCGGCACCGAAATATACTGGGTTTGGACAGGTTTTCGACACCCGCGAGACCCGCGTATGGCGGTAGTCTGGGCGGACTGCGTTCTCGAAGTGCAGGGGGTGTGGCCACGCGCTGGCCGCGGAGATCGACCGACATCGCCATTCGCGCGATGGAGTTTCGGAGATTTGGAACATGAAGTCGTTGAGCTTGCGTGCGGCCGCCCTGGCTGCCGGTCTTTGTATGAGCAGCCTCGCCCTGGCCGACGAGGCGAGTGTCCGGGCGCATCTCGCGGCCCGCGAGTCGACCTCGTACTTGATGACGGGCGACTCGCGGATCGAGCTGGTCGACGCGGGCACGCGGGCGCCGGCCGACGCGCTGGTCTTCCAGAAGTACATCGGTGACCTGCGGCTCCACGGGGCGCGGGTGGTGGTGATCGAGAACGCCGACGGCACCGTTGCCCAGGTCTTCGACGACGCGACGGACGACCTGACGCTGCGACGCGGCCCGGTGAACGTGGCTCAGGAGGCGGCGGTGGAGCTGGCCGAGCGGTTCCTGCCCCAGGCGATCGAGTCGGTTGCCGAGCGGGTCTGGTTCCGCACGGGCGACGAGGCGATCCTCGCGTGGGAGGTGACCACGTCGCTGGCCGATCGCGGGATGCCTGCGAGCCCGACGCATTTCGAGTCGGTGATCGATGCGGCGACCGGCGTCGTGCTCTCGGAGCGCCAGATTGATACCAAGACCTACGCGCCGGGCTCGCCCGAGGCGGCCGACGGCGTCTTCCCGCGTATCGTCGTGACCAACGCGACCGGTGTGCAGGGCGCGCGGAACTACGGCGCGGACTTCGACGCGGTTGTGAGTATCGGCGGCTGCACGGGCACGCTCATCGCGCCCAACGTGATCCTCAGCGCCCGCCACTGCGGCATCGGCGCGGGCACGACCGTGCGCTTCGGTGATAACTCCGGCAGCCCGATCTTCACGACGACCGTGCAGTCGTCGTTGCTACCCGACGGCAACGGTTCGCTGCTGGACGGCGGCGACGTGTCGATCCACATTCTGAACTCGTCGGTGCCCGCGAACATCGCCGAGCCAATGCGCCTGATCGACGAGACCAACGAGCTCGTCGGCAAGCTCGCCGCGACCGTTGGCTACGGATTCAACGGGCTCGGCAGCGCCGGGCACGGGTTCTCTTCGGACGGCTTCCGCTGGGGCGGCGAGAACATCATCGACGTCTACGGCACGCCGGCGAGCGCGGGCGGTGCCAACATCATCTCGACCGACTTTGATAACACGACAGGCACCACGAACACCATTCCGAGCAGCAGCGCGACGCCCGTCACGCTCGAGGCGACCACGGCCCCCGGCGACAGCGGCGGCCCCGTGCTCGTGCAGGTCGGCAGCGAGTGGGTGATCGCGGGCGTTCTGTCCGGCGGCACGACGAACACCAGCGTGTTCGGCGACATCTCCTGGTGGACCGGCACCGCGATCTATCGCGACGACATCGAGTCGAACGGCGGCACGTTTGTGACGAGCCTCGAGATCAACTTCCCCAACGGCCGGCCCGACCTGGTGTCCTCCACCGGCGGCGACATCGTGCAGGTCGACATCGTGCCCTCGCCCGAAGACCCGGTGGTGCCCGGCAGCGGGACGTTCCACGTCGACGTGGGCTCGGGCTTCCAATCGATCCCACTCACGGCCAACTCCGCGACGAGCTTCACCGCGACCTTCCCGGCGCCCGCCGAGTGCCCGGCCGACATCGCGTACTTCTTCTCCTTCGATCTCCAGTCGGGCACGACGATCACGGAGCCGGCGAATGCCTCGCCGCAGTCGTCGAACCTGTTCCGGGCTGTCGCGGCCGACAGCGTTGATGTTGACGAGCTCTATGACTTCGAGACCGTGGTCGGCTTCAGCGCGGGCGCTCCCGGCGACGACGCGACCACGGGCGTCTGGGTCCGTGCGAACCCCATCGGCACCGCCGCCCAGCCCGAGGACGACAACACGCCCCTCGGCACCGTCGCGTGGATCACCGGGCAGGGCACGTTCGGTGGCGGGACGGGCGAGAACGATGTCGACGGAGGCACCACGTCGCTGGTGAGCAACCAGATCGACCTGAGCGCCGCCGAGTTCGCCACGATCTCGTACGCACGCTGGTACTCGAACGACACGGGCCAGGCCCCGAACGCGGACGTGTTCGAGGTGTTCGTCTCCGACGATGACGGGCAGAACTACACGCTTGTTGAGACCGTCGGTCCGGCGGGCGAGGGCACGTCGGGCGGCTGGATCGAGACCGGCTTCTCGGTCGGCGACTTCGTGGCCCTGACCTCGACGATCCGCGTGAAGTTCGTCGCGAGCGATCTCGGCGCGGGCTCGCTGGTCGAGGCGGCGATCGATGACGTGCGCGTCTTCGGTGCCTCGTGCACTATCGCCCCGCCCGCGTGCGTGGCCGACGTCACGACCGACGGCACCGCCAACGGCATCCCCGACGGCGAGGTCACCCTCAGCGACTTCTCCTACTACGTGAGCCTCTGGGGAAGCCAGGACCCGATCGCGGACGTTACCACCGACGGCACCGCCAACGGCATCCCCGACGGCGCGGTCACGCTCAGCGACTTCTCTTACTACCTCGTCCTCTGGTCGGCCGGCTGCCCGTAAGCACGTCGCCCGACGACTTGACCTGATTCTCGAGGCCCCGACGGCAATCGCCGCCGGGGCCTTTTGCTGCGCCGGCCACGTCGCTGGCCCCGGACCAACACTCGGGCATCGAATCGCCGACGCGGGCTCGGCGTCACGCGACATGAACGGAGCTGTGGTACGCGGAGGGCGTCCCAACGTCGCCGCTCGCAGCCGCGCGGCGGAATGGGTCTGGCCTCAGTTGGCACTACCCGCCGTTGAGCATCGCGCGAAGCGCGTCGCGGATGCTGGAGTCCTCGTTGCCGAGCTGCGCCCCGGCCTCAGACTGCTCCTGAGCGAGTCGCTCGACCGCGTCGAGCGCCTTGGCCGCCACTGTCATCGCGGCCGACTCGTCACCCAAGCCCCGCAGCGCGAGGGCGAGCGCGTACATCACCTTGTGCCGCTTCGGGTCATCACGCCATGATGTCTCGAGCGCCCTTCGCAACGACCCTCGGGCGGCGGCGTGTTGCTTCTTTCCAAGCTGCTGGTATCCGAGGAAGCGCAAGGCGAGCGAGTAGTCCATCTCATCCGAGGCGCTGAGCGTTCCGCCGGAGGACCCGGCGCCGGCCGCACGGCGGTACATCTCCACAGACCGCTCGAGCGCTTCGAGCGCCCCCGGGGGGTCATCGAGTCGAAAGCGGATGATCGCGTGATGGTGCGATGTGCGCGCCATCGCAATAAGCAGGACGCGGCTTGATCCGTCCGCCTCGAACAGGTCGCCGTAGATCTCGAGTGCTCGCGTGTACCGCCGGTCCGCCTCCTCGGACGAGCCGCCCTCGCGCAGTGCATCGCCCAGCTTTTCCTGCGCCAGCGCCACGCCGAAGCGACGATCGCTCCGGAGCGGGTCGGCCGCGAGGTCCGACTCGGCCTTCTGGAGCGCCACGCGATACATCGCCTCGGCCTGGTCGTACCGGTCGAGGCGGTACAGCACGTCGGCGCGGTTGTCGTACGCCCGGGTCATGAGCCTGATCGCGATCGCGTCGAGCCGATCGTCGGTCCAGAGCCGCTCGGCGATGGCCGCCGCCCGCGCGTAGTCGTCGAGCGCTCCCTCGACGTCGTCACGGCTGTCGCGTGCGTAGCCGCGCACGTCGTGCGCACGGGCAAGCGCGCGGCGCAGCTCCACGCTCGCGCCCGGCACGACCAAGGGCTCGAGCGCGTTGATCGCGCTCGTCGCGATCTCCTCGGCGCGGGCGAGCCTGCCCACGTCGATGTGGAACCTCGCCGCACGGACGCGAAGGTCGCCGAGCCCGGCCACCAGCATGGGCGTGCTGCCCAGGGACACAGCCTGCTGCGCGAACGCGACGGCTTCATCGAGGCGCCTTCGGGCTTCGTTCTGGTCACCCACGCGATCGGCGAGGAGGGCGATCGCCTCGTGCACGGTGGCGAGATCGACCAAGCCCGCCGGCCCGAGCGCGGCAGGGTCGACGCGGCGAACTCGCTCGGCAGCCGACTCGACCATCGGTGTGGCCGCGGCCACGTCCTCGGCGTCGAGCAGAGCGACGCCGAGCCGCGCAGAGAACGCTGCGATCATCGCGCCCTCGTTGGGACCGGCGCCGACGCGGGGCTCGCGTGCCGCGACCTCCAGGGCCTTGCGGTAGGCCGACTCGCGCTCCGCCGCCGGCACCTCTGCGGACTCAAGCGAGATCGCGAGCCGGCGGTACGCGGCGAGGAGGCTGGCGTGCAACTCCTCGGTTGGCGTTGCGGTCGACGCGAGCTCTTCGAGGAGGCGAACGCTCGCTACGGCGCCCGCGCGTCGTGCCGCGGTCGCGCCGGGGATGGGCGCGAGCGAGGCGTCGAGCTCGTCGATGAAGTCGCCGGAGAGCGAGAGGATCTGCCCGTAGCGCACCTCGGCCTCGTCGAGGGCCGCCTCGGCGCGCAGCCACTGCGTGGTCGTGCCCACCGCCGCGAGCACGACGACCGCCGCGGCGGCACCGGCGACACCAACACCGACACGATGGCGGCGCACAAACTTGCGGAAGCGATACGACACGCTCGGCGGCCCGGCGACCACGGGCTCGGAGCGCAAGAAGCGGCGGATGTCATCGGCCAGGGCCGACGCGGAGTCGTACCGTCGGCCGCGGTCCTTCTCCATCGCTCGTAGCACGATCCAATCCACATCGCCCCGAAGCGTCTTGGTCGCCACGCTCGAGCCGCGCGTCTTGGCGCTGGGCGCGCGGAGGCTGGGCTTTGTCGGCACGACCTCTCGCAAGATGCGTCGGACCTCGTCCAGCGCACCCTGCCGGAGCGTCTGGCTGTCGAAGGGGAGGTGGCCCGTGAGAAGCTGATAGAGCACGACGCCGAGCGAGTACACGTCCGTGCGTGTATCGATGCCGAGCGGCGAGTTCTCGACCTGTTCCGGCGATGCGTATTCGAGCGTGCCCCAGAACTGCCCGTGGCGGGTGAAGTGCGAGTGGTCGACGAGCTCGTCGGTCACGGCCTTGGCGATACCAAAGTCGATCACCTTCGGCGCGGGCTTGCCATCCACCAGCTCGACGAGGATGTTCGAGGGCTTGAGATCGCGATGGATGATGCCCTTCTGGTGGGCGTGCTGCACCGCCTCACACACCGGGATGAACAGCTCGAGGCGTTCGCTGATCGACATGCGCTGCGAGTCGGCAAAGTCGGTGATGGGCAGGCCCCGGACGTACTCCATCGCGATGTACGGCCGGCCGTCGTCGGTTTCGCCCGCCTCGAACACGCGGGCCACGCTCGGGTGGTCCATCAGCGCGAGGGCTTGGCGTTCGAGCTCGAAGCGGCGGATGACCTCGCGCGTGTCCATGCCCCGCTTGATGACCTTCAGCGCAACACGGCGGCGCACGGGGCGGCGCTGCTCGGCGAGGTAGACCTCGCCGAAGCCGCCCGAGCCGAGTCGATCGAGGATCTTGTAGGGGCCGATCGCGTGGCCTGCGGCGATCGAGTCCGGGGCCGCGGCCCTCGCGGGCGCGGCATCGGCGAGGTCCTGCGTCGGCGACTCAAGGAACCCGGGCATGGAGCCCTCGTGCTCGAAGAGCGAGGCGAGCTCGTCGCGGATCGCCCGATCGGCGATGCCGTCGAGCCGTTCGCGCCGGGCGCTTGCCGAGAGCGGACGGAGCTCGTGAAAGAGCCGCTCGACTTGGCCACGAGTCCCGTCCGTCACGCGATCACCCCTCGTGCTCGAGCCGCGGCATGCGTCAGGGCTCCCGGCGGCACCTTATGCGGAGCGCCAAGCCCGGGCTGCTCACGGGCAGCCCGCCGACCACAGCACAAGGTAATACGAGAAGTCGCTGAGCGTCACCTCGCCATCCGGCATGCCGTTGGAGGTGCCGTCGGTGGTGACGTCCGCGATCGGGTCTCGCCCGGACCACAGGGTGAGGTAGTAGCTGAAGTCGCTGAGCGTGACCTCGCCGTCCGGCAAGCCGTTGCTGCTGCCATCGGTGGTCACGTCTGCCACGCACGCACCGGCGGAACGCACGCCGAGCAGCGCGGCGTTGCCATCCTGCGTTGTGCCGCGGAGCACGCCCGCGCCGCCGTCGAGGGTCAGCAGGTCATCGCGGCCGTTGGCGTTGAGATCGCCCGACCGCACGAGCGACGCGCCGCCGCCCGCGGCGATCTGCTCGGTCGCTGCGAAGACGAGCTGCCCCGCGGTCTGCGTGTCATTGCGCAGGATCTGGACGACGCGCCCGCCCCCGTCATCGATGATCACCGCGAGATCCACGTCGGCGTCCGCGTCGAGGTCCGCGTCGGCGAGGCTCCGCGGGGAGACGCCCACCGGCAAGTCCGCCGGCGGCGCGAAGACGCCCGCGCCCGTGTTGCGAAGCACGCTCACCACGTCGCCATCGGGACGCACCGCCGCGGCGTCGGGCGCACCGTCGCCGTTGAGGTCACGCAGAACCACCTCGCCCGGCTCATCGCCGACCGGGTACGTCGCCACCGTAAACCCGCCCGAGGACGTGATCGCCGAGATCCCGAAGACTCCGGGCTGGGTGTTGCCAACGACGAAGTCGGCGACAAGGTCGCCGTCCAGGTCGGCCAGGGCGGCGACCGCGAGGCGCTTGGGTCGAGTGCCCGCGGGCACCTCGCACGGCTCGAACTCGAACGGGTCCGTCATGGGATCCATCATGGGGTCCTTCGTCTCGAGCAGGTAGACGATGTCCGAGCCCGAGCTGGTCAGCGCGACATCGTCGGGGCCCGCACCATTGAACTGCCCCACCACCACGTCGAAGGGTTCGGAGAGCAGCGGCAGATCGGCGACCGTCAGCGTTGCCGCGGGGGAGATGGTCGGCGTGGCCAGGCCGTCGGTCGAATAGAGGCGCTCCGTGTCATCGCCGAACCCGGTCACGGCGATGTCGAGGCCGCCGGCCTGGTCGATGTCACCCACTGCCACGCCGCGGGGCTCGATCGCGGTCGGCACCGTGACCTGCTGGCTGAAGCCGCCCGCGCCGTCGGAGATGAGCAGCGTCAGGTTGCCCGGGGCGCCCGCGCTGCCCGGGATGACCAGCACCACGTCGTCGAACGAGTCGCTGTTGAGATCGGCGGTGACCGCGTCGACCGGCGCGCCGGGCGTCGTGAAGCCGCTGGGCGGCGCGAGCTCCGGATCGCCCGAGAGCGAGGCCACGCCGAGCGAGACCGTCCCCGCCATGCGCGCTCCCTGCCGCGGCGTGGTGTAGTTGACGGTGAGGAAGCGATCGCCCGACAAGGCGGGCGAGACGAGCACCGCGTCGAACGCGCCGGTGATGCCTCCGGCTGAGATCAAGGTCCCGGGGCTCTGGCTCGTCTGCGGGGGAACGGTGACAAGCAGGGTGCCGCCCAGCATCGCCTCGCCCTGCACGGCAAGCGTCGATGGCACAAGGCTCGGCCCGTCGTAGACGATGCGACCACCCCGCGATGATCCGATGCTTGGCACCATGGCGCTCTGCGTGAGGGTGCCGCCGATTGACGCGCCACCCTGCGGACCGACCATGATCGTCGCACCAGTCTGAACGTCGCCCACGAGCGCACCCGTGCCGAACACCACGATTGATCCCGCGGTCCGGCCGCGCGGATCGAGCCAGGCGCTCCGAGATTTGTCCGCACGGTTGAGTACACGAGGTCGAGGTCGCCGTCGCCATCCATGTCGGCCGCACGTACGCCGCCGGTTGGCGAACTGAAGAGGCCGCTGAAACTTGTCGACTCAAGAAGCGTCGGCACGAAGACTGGAGGGAAGCCACCGACGTTCCGAAGCCAGTAGAAGGCGTCCTCGTCCGCCGCGGCCGGGGCGATCAGGTCCACGCGACCGTCACCATCCAAATCGGCAACACCTCCGACCCCGTCAACACGCGATGACGGGCGGTTGAGCGTCAGGTTGACTCCCTGTGCGCACGCAGTGCCAGCCGCGCCACCCACCGCGCAGCACGCAAGGCAGTAACGCCCCGCGATGCGGACCACTGCCCCAACACACCTTACCTCCGACACCATCAACATCATCGAAGCCTCCCGATCTCTGTGGGAAGCATAATGGGCGTCCGCGGATAGCCAACACCAGTTGACAGCATCTCGGAGCCGACCGCCGCGGCGACGTCGCCCATTGGCCCGGCGAGGCCAGTAGAACAACCGGGGTACGGCATGCAGCATCATGCGGCGTATCGGCCACGTTTCAGGCGGCCCATCCGCCCATGCCGCTCGCTAGAAAGGTCACGCCTCCCTACGGGGCGCTCGCCACCGTCGCCTCGCACTTGTGTGCGCGTTGCGGACTCAGGCTTGCC
>CAYQAD010000038.1:0-795 GCA_964415125.1 uncultured Phycisphaeraceae bacterium
ACGGCTGGGTCTTCATGGCGGGGCACCGAAGTCGGCGTCGACCTGCTTGAACTCGTGCAGCCGCGGCGTGAAGGACGTCTCGAGTGGCGCAAGGCGATGTCGATGTTCGGAGCAGGACTGGTGCCAGTCCTCGTGATCGGCGACTACTCAGCCACGTTGGCCCGCCCAAGCTGGCGACAGCGGCACCCTCGTAATTGGGACGCGGTTCTAAGATGGCAGAGCGAGCATCGCCAGAGCAGCGCGACCTCGACGGGCTAGCCCAGTCACTCTACCGGTGCACGATCGAGAGTGCCTCGCCCGGCGTCGCGATCCCCGCCGCCTCCATCACCTGCGCTAGACCGATCGCGTCCGCATCGTCAAATGCGTCCAGGTCCCGGCTGTCCACATCCAACACGCCGACGCACGTCCCGCCGGGCCCATCGAGCATCGGCACCACCACCTCGCTCATGTCCCGCGGATCGCACGCCACGTAGCTCTCTCCGAGCGTGCGGATGTCCGGCACGACGATCGCCGCGCCGCTGCGATACCCAAGCCCGCACACGCCGTGCAGCCCGATCGGCGAGCACGCCGGTGTGTCCCGGCTCGGACCGAGGATCATCTCCTCGGCAGCCTCCGCGATCGTGTAGAACCCGCACCACGAGTACCCCGCGCCGCTGAAGGCATCCCACAACGCGTCGGCGACGACGCGCATGCGATCCTCGTGCGACGCGCCATCCGTCAACGCCGCGCGCACGACATCAGGGTGAGCACCGTGGGCTGCCAGCTGTTGCTGCGGCAATAGAAATCCTGCACCGG
>CAYQAD010000038.1:805-5227 GCA_964415125.1 uncultured Phycisphaeraceae bacterium
CCGATCGGCGAGCACGCCGGTGTGTCCCGGCTCGGACCGAGGATCATCTCCTCGCCATCGCCACCGTCCGCAATCGTGTAAAACCCGCACCACGAATACCCCGCCTCGTGAAACGCATCCCACAGCGCATCGGCGACAAGGCGCATGCGATCGTCGCGCGACGCGTCATCGCCGACAGCAGCGCGCAAGGCATCCGCAACGCGGTCATAGTTCCGCGAAGTATTGGGTGAATCAGTCATCAGTTGCGTGCTTTAGAGCGTGGCCGAGGTGTACGGCAGCAGGCCCATGAAGCGGGCCCGCTTGATCGCCTGCGACACAAGCCGCTGCTCGCGAGCCGAGGTCGCCATGCGCTTGCGGCCGTAGATCTTCCCGTTGGGCGACATCGCCCGGCGAAGCGTCTCGACGTCCTTCCAATCGACGTAGAGCTGGCCGTTGGCCGAAACCTGGGCCATCTTGAACTTGCCTTCGCCGCGGATCGTTGCCTTGCTCATCGACTTCTCACTCCGTCATGGATTGGGCCGCGGCTCATCATCTCACCGCGGCGACGGGTCCAAACTGCGCCCCCCGGGCACATCCCGGGCAGGCCCCAACGCTACGCGTCCCGAGCCGAGGGGTCCACCCCCGCCGCCCGAGCCCCCGCCGGCGACAGCGCCCCGCCCCGCCCGACAAGCCGCCGGTCGAGCGACCAGAACCCCGCCCCAAACCCCAGCACCGCCGCCGCCAGCCCCAGCAGCACCAGATTCTGATAGATGTTGCACATCCCCAGGTCGCCCTCGCAAAACGGGCTGAGCTTCCCGAAGCACCCGCACTTCACGCTCATCTCGCGGTGCAGCACGCTCCAGATCGCCCCAATAAAGACCACCAGCGACCCCGCCGCCGTCAGCGCCGCAGGCCGGGCCCAGAGCCCGATGATCAAAAGCACGCCCGCGATGATCTCCATCCAGGGCAGCACGAACGCCGACACCACCACGACCTCGCTCGCGTGCACCGGCACGATCTTGAAGCCCTTGATGCTCTCGGCAAACGACTGCGGATCCCAGATCTTGATCCCACCCGCCACGCAGAACGCCGCGCCAAGCAGCACGCGCGATACCAACCCAATCACACCAGCAATCGCACCGAACACCTACTCGTCCTCCCAAAGCGGGTCCGGCCCGACCGACACCTCGTGCCCCGCGTCCACCCACGCCGGGTACCCATCAACAAACACATGCGTCCGCTCGAAGCCCTCGAGCAACAGCCGCGTCGCGACGTTGTGCGACGCCTCGCAGTCGCCCCCGCCGCAGTAGATCACGATCGGCAGCTCGTAGGTCAGCATGTAAAACGCCATCGGCTTGTCGCCCGACCTGATCTGGTCGGCCGGCAGCCACATCGCCCCGGGCAGATGCCCCTCGACGAACTCATCCCTCGTCCGCGCATCGATCACGTGCACCTGCCCCGACGCGACCAGCGCGTGCGTCTGCTCAAGCGTGATCTCATCGCCGAGCGCCGAGGCATCCAGCGCCCCGCTCGCGAGCTCCGCGAGCGGCACGGCCGCCGACTCCATCATGTCCGCCGCAGCCTCACCGATGGCCCCGGCGTCCGGCGCATCGCCAGTCTCCGGCCGCGACTCGGGCGCGACCGCCCCGCCCGTCCCATCCGCCCCGCCCGATTTCGCCGCGATCTCGCCCGCCCGCGTCGCCCGCGCGTCCTCCGGCGTCACCGACACCTTCGAGATCATCGCGTGCGTCAGCCCAACCACCAACGCCACGCCCGCGATCGCAAACCCGCGCGTGAACACCAGCCCAACCGTGTCGCGTCCGTCAGCCATCGCACACCTCCTATCGCACCACGCCGCTAAACGGCACGCGGTGCTCGGGCTCGCCCTCTCGATCCGTCTTGATCACCAGCGCCCCATCCAGCAGCGTCCGCTCCTTGGGCGCATCGAGAATCACCGTGATCCGGTGCGCAATCCGCGCCGCGTCGCCCGACTCCAGCCGGGCCGACACGAACGCGCCGTCACGCCCCTCGCCCTCAAACCCGAGCACCCGGAACGGCTCGCCCGACTCGCTCCGGATCGTCAGCGCCGTCGTCGTCTGCCCCGCAACCGCCACGCGCCCGAACGCCATGATCCGAGGCTGCGTCCGCAGGTCGCCCAAAATCTCCGCGCTCAGCCGCACCGGAATCTCCGGCCGACGCTCGTCGTTGGTCTTGAACACGATCGTCGACGCCACCACGCCCGTCGGCGAGTCGACCTTCAGCCCGACCCCGATCCGCAGCAGCGTCACGTTCTTGCCGTTCTGGATCACCCGCACCGGGTCGCCGATCGTCCACTCCACCCGCTCGAGATCATCACGCAGCACCTGGACATCCGTGATCGCGAAGTCCTCACGCTCGGCGAACATTGTCACCACACCCTCGGCCCCGCGCCCCAGCTCGATCTCGTCCCACCGCACATACGTCGGCGACGTCAGCACGATCGGCGTGACCTCCGCCCGCATCCGCACCGCCGACTCGGGCGTGTTCGGATCGTTGCTCTCGATCGTGAGCGTCTGCACCACCCGCCCGGACTTGCCCGACGGGTTGAAGCGGACATTGAGCACGCCGCTCTCGCCCGGCGCGAGCTTCTTCAGCCCGCCCTCGAAGTTCGACATCGCCATGCACGAGCACGAGAAGCTCAGCCGCCCGATCAAAAGAGTCTCGTCGCCCGTGTTGCGATACGCCACGCGCTGCTCGTACTGCCGCGAGTCGTCGACCTCGCCGAAGTCCACCCACTGGCGGTCGAACTCAAGCCTCGGCTGCGCCTGGGCCACAAGCGTCATCGCGCCCATCGCCACACACACCGCCCCAAGCCCTCGCACCGCCCGCATCGCCCGAATCAGCGCCATCGTCAAAGCCCCATCCGCAAGAAACGCGTTCTGGAAAGAAAGACCCGTCCCGGCCCGATCGGACCGGGACGGGGCCCAGAGGGTATCCGTCATCCCCCCGCCGTCGGCAGGGTCGCAGCCACGCTCACCGGCGGATCGCGCCCGCCATCGGGATCTTGATCTCCGGCTCACTCTCGAGCGTCGTCGCGATCACCAGATCACCACGCACGATGCCCGTCTGCTCCGGCGCCGCGAGCGTCACCGTCACGACCCAGCCACCGTTCGCGCCGGGCTTGATGTCCGTCGCCAGGTCGAGCTCCTTGTTGCCGTCGAACGTCACCGACTTGACCGCGAAGTCCGCGTTCGCCCGCGAGCGCAGCTCGATCCGCTTCTTGTACTCCTGCCCGCCCGCCATGCTGCCAAACGACAGCCGCTCGGGCAGCGCCGTCACGTCACCCGCGAGACGCCCCGCGACCGTCATGCTCAGCGAGCCCTTCCGCTCGTCGTTGGTCCGCATGATCAGCGTGCCACGCAACGGCCCGAGCGGCGCGTCGTCCTTCACGCTCACCGTCACGTTCCCGCGCTGGTACACGCCGTCCGATGTCTCGATCGGCTCAAAGGCGCCGATCTTCACGTCCCAGTGCTCACCGCCCACGCCCACGACCCGGGCCTCGACAATCCGGAAGTCCTCCTTCATGCCCGTCACGGTGATCGCCGCGGAGTTGTCCTCGCCGCGGAAGACCTTGCCGAGCGACACGTTTGGGGGCGAGACCGCCACGAGCTGCTTCACGTCAGCGGTGATCTCCACCTGCGCGCGCGGCTCGTCCGGGTCGTTGCTCGTGATCGTGACCTTCTGGCGCGTCGTGCCCTTCTTCTTGTTCGGGTTGAACATCACCGTCACGACGCCGCTCTCGCCCGGCTCGTACACGTCCTTGTCAAGCTGCGGCACGGTGCACCCGCACCCGCCCCGCACGTTCGAGATCACCAGCGGCGCATCGCCGTCGTTCACAAACTCGAAGCTCGTCGTCACGTTGTGCTCATCGGTGATCACGCCGAAGTCATGCGCCCGCGTCAGCATCTTGATGTTCGGCGCCTTGCCGCTCGCATTCTGCGCCGCCGCTGCAGCATTCGAGCCGCCCGCCGGCGCCAGGGTCTGGGCCATCGCCACCGACGTGCCAACCGCCATCGCAACGCAGCACGCCGCACGGACAGACTTCGACAAGATCGCATTCGACATCATCATCACACCCTTCGCTGATCGAGCCCCTCTTCGGCCCGCGTTTGCATCTCGTGCGAGCAACCGCCCGAACGACTCGAAAAGAACTCCGGCTCACCCGGCCGCCCGATCATGCCAATCCCGATCGTGCCAACATCGACAATCCAGATCGGTACGAAGGCGGCAGCCGACACCCAACAGTTATCGCCTCAAGCAAGCCCCAACTGCACACCGCAGCCCGCGGAACTTGCCCGGCAACGATGTGATACAGCGCGACAACCACCCACGCACCCCCGCACACCCGGCCGAGTTACGGCGAGGTGACTGCCCCCGAGCGACGTTCCCGTGACGCGCCCGCGC
>CAYQAD010000038.1:5327-8431 GCA_964415125.1 uncultured Phycisphaeraceae bacterium
CCGAGTTACGGCGAGGTGACTGCCCCCGAGCGACGTTCCCGTGACGCGCCCGCGCCGCCCTCCGCCGCCCCCGCGTCCAGCCCCGCCGCGACCCACTCATCGAGCAGCCGGCGCACCTCCGCAGGCGTCCGCGCCGTCCGCACCGCGTCCTTCAGCGGCTTGCAGTGCCCGCCCGACACCGACCGCCCAAGCCAGCTGATCTTCTGCCGCATCACGTGCATCGCGCGGTGCTCGCCCCGGTACTCCACCATCCGGTCGAAGTACCGCCGGATCACGCCCACCGCCTCCGCGTCGGTCTGCGCCGCGAGTTCCTCGTCGCGCTGCGCCGCCCACGCCTCGGCAAACACCCTTGGCCGCGCAAACGCACCCCGCCCGATCATCACTCCCGCGCACCCCGTCGCCTCGATCATCGCCACCGCGTCCGCCGCGCTCTTCACATCCCCATTCCCAACCACCGGCACGCCCGGCGCCTCGGCACCAACACGCTCAACCACCCGGCGAATCCCCTCCAATCGGCACGCTCCCTTGAACCGCTGCTCCGTCGTGCGCCCGTGCACCGTGATGCCCGCCGCGCCCGCCCGAACCAGCCGAACCGCCAGCTCTCCCGCACACCCCGCCTCAAACGCCGCCTCGTCCCACCCAAGCCGCATCTTGCATGTCAACGGCACACCGTCGGGCATCGCCCCGCGCACCGCCGCCGCGATCCGAACCGCCCGGTCCAGATCGCACATCAACTTCGACCCGCCATCCTTCTTCGTCACCTTGTCGACCGGGCACCCCATGTTGATGTCCACCACCGTCGCCCCGTGGTCCACACACCACCGCGCACCCGCCGCCATCACCGCCGGGTCGCTCCCGTACAGCTGCATCCCGATCGGCTGATCGAGATCGCTCGTCCGCGCCAGGTCCGCCGACGCCTCGCTCCCGCAGATCAGCCCCGTCGGGCTCAGCAGGTCCGTGCACGCAAGCCCAACCCCGCCACATTCTCGGACCGTCTCCCGCCACGCCAGATCGCACCACCCCGCGATCGGCGCGAGCAGCAGGTTCGTCTCAAGCGAGACCGGCCCAAGTTGCAAGGGAACACCGAGCATCGCCGCAACTCTAAGTCCCACGACGCCAGCGGTCTGCGCCACGCCCAGCCCCAACCACGCAGCCCGCGTCCCCGTAGGCTAAGAGCATGTGGATGCCACCGCTCACCGCACTCGCCGCCCCGGCCCTCATCGTCGTCGCCGCCGAGCCGCCCCAGTCTGCGCCTGTCGCCCCGGCAACACCCGCCGTCGCCGCGGCGTCGGCCGCGCCCTTCGCAAGCGCCGCCGAGCTCGTCTCGTGGGTCACGGCCTACTACCTCGATCCAGAGCCCGACCGCCTCGGCCAAGCCCTTGAAGCCACGGTCACGCTCGCCGATCAGCTCGATCCCGACAGCGACGAGCTCATCCCCGACAACGCCACCATGTTCCAGATCGCCCTCGCCCACGCGATACGCAACCACCCCGACCGCCTCGAGACGTGGACCAAGCCCCTCTTCGGTACGCCCCGCGGCGAGTGGGCCGCCGGACTCGTCGGCTGGTGGATAGACACACCCGAGGGCGACACCATCCTCCAGCGTGCCGCCGACCGCGCCCGCGCGCCGTACCGAACACACTTCGCTTGGCTCCTCGATCGCCCAACAACCAACATGGTCACCGAGCCCATCGAGACGCCCTTCGCCCTCTATCTGCTCTGGTCCTGCTTCTTCATGACCGGCAACACCGACTACATCGCCCGCTTCGTCCCCTTCCTTCCTAAACCACCCGAGGACGACCAAACACCTGGCTGGCAGCAACGACTCATGCTCCACGGTGTCGCCCGCTCGTCATTCACCGCCAACGCCTACCAACACCCCCGCGTCCTTGACTTCGCCCGCGCCCATCACGCCGACACCGAAGATCAGCGCCAAAGGGCCGCCCTCGCCGAGATCATCCAAGCCGTCGAGCAACGCATCGAGCAATATGGCCCGCCGCCGCCGCTCAACGCCAAGCCAGAACCCGCAGCGATCCCCCCGACACACCGCCCGACTCCCGACGCCGATGCAGACCCGTGACCAAACTCCCTTCGCCCCCCGCCGCGACGCACCGATATCGTGAATCACCAATGAACACGCCCACCAACGAATCCCGCCCCTCCCCACGCCGTCACCCGCGCCGCACCAGCCCGCTGCTCTGCGCGATCGCCTCGGCCCTGCCGCTCGCGTTGGCCTCCGCCCCCGCCCTCGCCGAGTCCGGCGCCCAGCCGAGCGCCCCGCCCGGCCCCGTCTTCGAGCCCATGCGCGACGCCCCCTTCACCTCGCGCACCGAGATCACCCTCTACATCAAGTACTACTACCTCAACCCCAACCCCCTGCGCATCGGCCACGCCGTCGACTACCTCTCGACCAACGCCGTCGGCATCGAGGAGCCCCGCGCCCTCATCCCCGCCCACGCCGCGCTCGGCCGACTCCTCCGCACCGACCCCGCCCGCATCGAGCGTTGGCTCCGCACGACCATCTCCCGCGACGAGCCCGAGCGCGTCCTCTTCGCCGCCAACTGCGCCTGGTGGAGCGACACCGACGAGGGCGACGAGCTCGTCGAGCGCCTCGCCGCGATCGCCCCCGACCACCTCCGCTCGCAATACCGCGTCCTGCTCAACACCTCACCCCCGCTCATCGAGTCCCGCGTCCCCGACGAGGGCCTCGACATGGACATCCTCTGGGCCTCCTTCTTCGTCACCGCAAGCACCGACTACATCGATCCCTTCCTGCCCATGCTCGCAGGCCGCACCACCGAAGACCTCGACATCCAAGCCCTCGACCGCACCGACCTGTTCCAGGCCGCCGTCTGGTCCGTCGCCTCCAACGCCTATCAGCACGAGCCCGTCCTCGCCTACCTGCGCGAGCAAATGGACGACCACCAAGACCCCGCCATCCGCGAGGCGCTCTCGCACATCGTCGCGAGCGTCGACAAGCGCATCGAGACCGACGGCCCACCCTTCAAGCCCCAGATCATGCGCCGGCTCGACGCGCAGATGCCCGACAACGCCGCGCCCGGCAGGCCCGTCGACGAACCCTCATCGCCCCCACCGGCAACCCC
>CAYQAD010000038.1:8531-10338 GCA_964415125.1 uncultured Phycisphaeraceae bacterium
CCGGCAACCCCACCGGCAACCAACGACTAGCGCCTCCCTACACTCCCGGTCCGTGTACCAACGCCTCCTCACACGCCGCTACCTCACCAGCCGGGTCATGCCCCTGCTCGCCGCACTCGCGGTCGTGCTCTGCACCGCGATGGTCCTCATCTCCTGGTCCGTCATGGGCGGCTTCCTCAAGAACCTCATGGAGTCCGGCCGAACCCTCATCGGCGATGTCTCCGTCCGCTGGCCCAACGCCGGCTTCGCCCACTACGAAGACCTCATCCAGCGCCTCGAAGCCCACCCCGACATCGAAGCCGCAAGCCCCATGATCGAGACCGCCGGCATGCTCGCCCTCCCCGGCGATCGCCTCGTCCGCGTCATCGTCCGAGGCATCGACGGCCCCTCATACGCCGCCGTCACCACCTACGAAGACACCATCTACTGGCAACCCCTCGAAACACCGCTCCCCAAAGACGACGCACGCCAAGACTGGCGACTCGAACAACACGACCGCTGGCAACGCGACTTCAACAACGGCCTCACCCTCACCGAGCCCGACCCCGCCACCGGCGAGCCCCGCCCCGCCGTCGTCATCGGCATCGAGACCTCGGGCTTCAACTTCCGCAAGGCCGCCGGCTTCATCGAGCCCGGCATCCCGCTCGTCCCCGGGCCCGACGGCGTCATGGGACAGCTCCCCATCTTCCTCCCCGACGAGAAAATCACCCTCCACGTCCTCCCACTCGACTCGGCCGGCCGAGGCATCGAGATGGTCACCCGCATCCTCCCCGTCGCCAACGAGTTCCGGTCCGGCCTCTACGAGATCGATAAACAAACCGTCCTGGTCAACCTCCGCGCCCTCCAATCCATGCTCAACATGGACGAGGCACGCCGCATCGTCGACGAGGACGACGCCGCGAGCGACCCCTTCGCCCTCGGCACCGACGGCACCGATCCAAACTTCCAGCCCGCCCAGACCGTGGAGATCGACCCCGCCCGCGTCACCGACATCGTCGTGCTCGGCCGCCAGGACGACGCCCGCGTCACGCAGGAGATCGTCCGCCAGATCTACGCCGACTTCGCCGCCGACCACCCAGACGTCCCCCGCGCCCCCGGGCCCTTCGATCAGCCCCGCCAGGGCGGCATCTTCATCACCACCTGGGAAGACCAGAACGCCACCATGATCGCCGCGGTCAAGAAGGAAACCGCCCTCGTCCTCTTCATCTTCTCCTTCATCTCCCTCACCGCCGTCTTCCTCGTCCTTGCCATCTTCTGGGCCATGGTCTCCGAGAAAACCCGCGATGTGGGCATCCTCCGCGCCATCGGCGCGAGCCGATCGGGCATCGCATGGCTCTGGCTCCGCTACGGCCTGGCCATCGGCGTCGTCGGCTCAATCTTCGGACTCGCGCTCGCATACACCATCGTCTACAACATCAACACCATCCACGACTGGATGGGCCGAGCACTCGGCATCTCCATCTGGGACCCCGCCGTCTACTACTTCACCGAGATCCCGAGCGACGTCAACCACCTCCACGCCGCCATCATCGGCCTCGGCGGCGTCCTCGCCTCCACCCTCGGCGCCCTCTGGCCCGCGCTCCGGGCCGCACGCATGAACCCCGTCAAAGCCCTCCGCTTCGAATAGCGCGCAACACGCCGCACGCCGTTACCCATATGACCACCGCCGAGCCCATCCTCACCGCACGCGACGTGCACAAGACCTACCGCCTCGGCAAGGTCCGCGTCCCCGTCCTGCGCGGGGCCCACCTCGACGTCCACAAGGGCGAGGCCGTCGCCATCCTCGGCGCCTCGGGCTCGGGCAAGT
>CAYQAD010000038.1:10348-13167 GCA_964415125.1 uncultured Phycisphaeraceae bacterium
AGGGTCGAAGCCTCCGCTCCCTCTCCGAGCGCGAGCGAAACGCCTATCGCGCCACCCGCGTCGGCTTCGTCTTCCAGTTCTACCACCTCCTCCCAGAGCTCACCGTCCTCGACAACGTCCGCGTCGGCGCCATGGTCGCGCTCGGCACGGGCTACCGCACCAAGCGCGCCGACGTCACCGACCACGCCGCCAGCCTCCTCGAGCAGTTCGGCCTCGGACATCGCCTCACCCACCGCCCCGCCGAGCTCTCCGGCGGCGAGCGCCAGCGCGTCGCCATCGCACGCGCACTCATCAACAAGCCCGACCTCCTCCTCGCCGACGAGCCCACCGGCAACCTCGACCGAGAGACCGGCATCGCCATCCTCGAAGCCCTCGAAGACCTCCGCCGACGCACCGCCCAGACCGTCGTCATGGTCACCCACGACCCCGCCGTCGCCGACCGGGCCGACCGCGTCGTCGCCCTCGACGACGGCCGGGTCGTCGAAACCCCCGCCGCCCGGGCCTAACCCGCCCCCCGCCGGCCAGCTCCACCCAATCGACCCGTCCCGATCGACCCGTTACGATCCCCGGTTACGATCAAGGGTCGCCGATGGGCCCAATGCCCACCCGCAGGTCCTCCATATTCGCCGATGGCCCCAAGCAACGCCCAACCCGCGACCACCCCCGCGCACCCAGCCCCAGCCGCTGGTGACGTTGCAACCAGAATGACCCTCACCGCCCCCTCGGGCACGCCGATCACCGCCACCATCACAACCACCCCGCCCCACGACCCGGCAAACCGCCCCGTTGTCTTCCTCCACGGCCTCGTCGGGCTCAACGAGCACTGGGACCGCGTCGTCGACGCCGTCAAGCACCGCTTCAACTGCACGAGACTCGAACTCCCCCTCCTCCAGCTCCAACGCGAGGACGCCTCCGTCGACGCCGTCACCGAGCTCACCATCAAGTACCTCGACGCCGCCGGCGGCAAGCCCGCCGTCCTCGTCGGCAACTCCTTCGGCGGCCACGTCGCGCTCCGCACCGCGCTCCAGCGCCCCGACCTGGTCTCCGCACTCGTCCTCGCCGGCTCGTCCGGCCTCTACGAGCGCACCTTCGTCAAGGGCGCACCCGTCCGCCCCTCCCGCGAGTGGCTCACCGAGAAAATCGGCGAGCTCTTCTACGACAAGTCCCTCATGCGCGACGCCGATCTCGACCGCGCCCACCGCGAGCTCAACGCGCCCGGCGGAGCCCGCGCCATGGTCCGCCTCTCCAAAACCGCGCGCCGAAACCACCTCGGCGAACGCATCGCCGACATCCACCAGCCCACCCTGCTCATCTGGGGCGCCGAGGACGTCGTCACGCCCCCCGGCGCCGCACGCGAGTTCGACCGCCTCCTCCCAGACTCCCGCCTCGTCTGGTTCCCAAACTGCGGCCACGCACCCATGATCGAGTGCCCCGCACCCTTCGCCGAAGCCATGCTGGACTTCGCAAGCGAACTCGACGCCCGCGACGCTGCCAACTAATCCGGTCCCCCTCCAACTCCCGTGCCACGGCTTGACCAGAAGGGCAAGCCGTGCTCCCCGCTCACGCGCACACCTACCCTTCCCCATGCCCGCCAAAACCTCCCCGAAGTCCCCCTTCTGGACCCCCGCCGTCGGCGCAAGCCTCCGCCTCTCGCTCGCCGCACGCATCCGCCTGCTGGGCAACGAGCGTCACTGGGCGACCAACACCGCCGGCATCCAGCTCTCCCAGCTCCGCCAGAACCTCACCCGCGCCAAGGACACCGAGTTCGGCAAGCGCCACGACTTCGCCAAGCTCATCACCCTCGATAACGCCGACCTCCTCGACGCCTACCGCAAAGCACTCCCGCCGCGCGACTGGTACGCCTTCGCCGATGACATCAAACGCATGCGCGAGGGCGGAGAGCCCGACATCCTCTGGCCCGGTAAGGTCCGCGACTTCGCCCAGACCTCCGGCACCACCGCCGGCGACAAGTTCATCCCAGTCACCCAGGAGATGCTCGCCTCCAACCGCCGCGCCGCACTCGACATCTTCGCCCATCTCCACCGCTTCGGCGCCAGCCTCCCCAAGCTCACCTCCGGCAAGCTCCTCTTCCTCGGAGGCTGCTCCGACATCGCCGAGTCCAACGTCGGCACGCGCACCGCCGACCTCTCCGGACTCGTCGCCCCCCTCATCCGCTGGCCCCTCTCCGAGGTCTACTCCCCCGGCCCCGACATCGCCCTCCTCGACCACTGGCCCACCAAAATCGAAGCGATGGCAACCCGCTGCATCGACCAGGACATCCGCTTCGTCTCCGGCATGCCCTCGTGGACCACCGTCCTCTTCCAGCGCGTCATCGAGCTCGCAAATGAGCGAGGCCAAGCGGCCACCTGCGTCAGGGACATCTGGCCCAACCTCACCGCCCTCATCCACGGCGGCGTCAACTACGCGCCCTTCGCCCCACGCATCGCACGCCTCTGGTCCGGCGACCCCGCCACCGACATCCCGCACCGCCACGAGCTCTACCCCGCCTCCGAAGGCTTCATCGCCCTCCAGGACCAACCCGGCGACCCGGGCCTCCGCCTCCTGGCAGACATCGGCAACTTCTACGAGTTCATCCCCCTCGAGCAGATCAACGACGACAACCCGCCCGCCTTCACCCCCGACCAGTGCGAGCCGGGCCAGCGCTACGTCGTCTGCATGACCACCTGCGCGGGCCTCTTCCGATACATCATCGGCGACGTCGTCGAGTTCGACACCCGCCCCGCACCCCTGCGCACCAAGCCGACCGCCGACCACGGCCCCGCCCGACTCCGCATCGTCGGCCGGCACCGCCACTTCAT
>CAYQAD010000039.1:0-1878 GCA_964415125.1 uncultured Phycisphaeraceae bacterium
AGGGCTGGTTGGGCCGCGGGTGGTCACGTGCCCGATGCTATTCGGACTGGTCGGTCCGGTGTGCGGCCCGGGGAAGTTCTCTCGCGTTCGTGGGCGGGCGGCGGCTAGGCGGAGGGTGTCTCGGCGGGCGCCTGCCCGGCGACGTGGACCTCGGGGGCGGCTGGCGTGGCGGGCGGTGTGGCTGGCGGCGCTTCGGTCTCGGCGATGGCGGCGAGGAAGGCGTCGGCCAGGGCGCGGTAGTCCGCGGCGCCCGGTGCCCATGGCGCGTACTGGAAGATCGTCTGCCCGAAGGACGGGCACTCGGCGAGCTTGATGTTGCGGCGGATCGGCGGGTCGAGCACGCGGGCGCGGTTCCACGGCACGTCGGCGTCGCGCTGGGCCTCGAAGAAGTCGACGATGTCGGCGACGACCTCCTGGGTGTGCGTGGCTTGCTTGTCGTGCATGCAGAGCACGACGCCCGCGACGGTGAGGCGGTCGTTGAGCTGCTGGCGGACGAGGCGCACGGTCTCGAGCAGCTTGCCGATGCCCTGGAGCGCGAGGAAGTGGGCCTGCATGGGCATAAGGACCTCGTCGGCGGCGGTCAGCGCGTTGAGCGTGAGCAGGCTGAGCGAGGGCGGGCAGTCGAGCAGCACGAAGTTGGGCTTCGGATCGGGCAGGTTTGCCAGCGCGTCGGCGAGTCGATGCTGGCGGCGGTCGGCGGCGGCGAGCTCGGTCTCGGCGGCGGCGAGGTCGGTCTCGGCGGGCACGATCGAGAGACGCTCGGCGATGGGCACGCGGGCCTGGGCGAGGCTTGCCGCGTCGCCGGTGAGCAGGTCGTAGACCGAGTGCTCGATGGAGGATGGGTCAACGCCCAGGTGCAGCGTGGCGTGGGCCTGGGGATCGAGGTCGATGACGAGGGTCTCGTGCCCGGCCTCGGCGAGTGCTGCGGCGAGGTTGACGGTGGTGGTCGTCTTGCCGACGCCGCCCTTTTGGTTCATCAGCGCGACGACGCGGGTCGTGCGGTGGCTCGGGGCGCTGGGCGTGTGCGTGGGGGCTCCGTCCCCGTGGTCTGTGTCCATGGGGCGAGTATAGAGAGCGTGCGGGGGGTGGCTTGATGTGATTAGCCGTGGGTGCCGCTGCCGGTCGGGCCCGTGGGGCTCGCGGGCGCGGTGGGTGGGGCGCTGGCGGCGGCTTCGCTCGAGCGGGTGGCGTTGGGGATGCCGGGCGGCAGGGCGTTCGCGGCGAGCATCTCGGCCTCGAGGTTTTTGCGGCGGGCGAGCTTGATGGCGGTGACGCCGATGTAGGAAAGGAAGATCAGGGCGAGTGCGTAGGAGACGCGGGCGCGGGAGAGGCTCATGAAGATGCCGAGGGCGGCGAAGGTCAGGCCCATGCCGTAGAGGCTGAGCACCGCGCCCTTCACGCCGAAGGCGCGCTTGAGCATGTGGTGGAGGTGCTGGTCGTCGGCCGAGGAGATGGACTGGCCGTTCATCTTGCGCCGGACGATCGCGAGGGCGGTGTCGACGATGGGGATCGCGTAGATGATGAGCCCGGCGAGGACGAGGTTGGTCTTGCCCGTGTCGCCCAGCGTGAGCACGATGACGATCGTGAGGAAGCCCAGCAGCAGCGAGCCGCAGTCGCCCAGAAAGATGCTCGCGGGGTTGAAGTTGTACGGCAGGAATCCGAGACAGGCGCCGAGGACGGCCATGCAGAGGACGATGCGCTGGGCGTCGCGCGGGCCGTCGTCGACGATGGCGAGTGCGAGGGCGACGACGAGGAGGCCGGCGGTGGCGATGGCGGTGGTGCCCGAGAGGAGGCCGTCGAGCCCGTCGATGAGGTTGGAGGCGTTGCACGCGCCGATGACAAAGACGGCGATGACGGCGGTACCGGCCCAGTAGACGA